>NZ_JAXHCA010000004.1:0-53059 GCF_042466275.1 Sulfitobacter sp. R86518 | reverse complement strand
TGCCTCCGAGCTGCTGCCATCGAGCGTAACGGTGGCGGCGGCGGCGACCTCCTGATCCGGGCCCGCCGCTGCGGTGGGTGCGGTATTGGCCGGGGCGGTGACGGTCACGGTGACGCTGTCGGCGGTTGAGGGATCGATCCCGTCATTGACCACCAGATCAAAGGTCAGCACCAGATCGGCGGCGCCCACGGCAAGGCTCGGGGCGGTAAAGCTGGGGCTGGCGCTGGTGTCCCCGGTGAGGGTGACAGCGGTGCCGCCGGTCTGGGTCCAGGCAAAGCTCAGGGTCTGTCCGGCATCATTTGCCTCCGAGCTGCTGCCATCGAGCGTAACGGTGGCGGCGGCGGCGACCTCCTGATCCGGACCCGCCGCTGCGGTGGGTGCGGTATTGGCGGGGGCGGATGGCCCGACCGAAGTGCCGGATACTGTTGCGCTGATGGGTGACCCGCCGTAGGTGCCCGAAATGCTACAACCGGATGGGCAAGAGACGCTAGGTGAAAAAACACCATCAGTGAGGGGTATACCTGCGAATACGACGGTCCCAAAAGATTGGGGATTGGATGGGGAGGCTGAAAAGTAGGCCACACGGTATGTCCCGGCGCCGGAGTTGTACTCGATCGTAATCACGTCCGAAGAAAGCGGCGGCTCAGGGTTGGAGCATTGGTTAAGTGTCAGGTCCAACCAGACAACGCCGCCTGCTGGTAGGTTATTGAGATCAGGACAATTGTTGTATTGCGCCTGCGCAGGGGCCGCCGCCGCGAACCACAGCATCAGACCCAAAAGCGCCGGGAGGCAGGACCGCATCACCTTGGGTATCAGAGCAGCGTGCTGACAGGCCCGCCCACTTCGGGATGCAAGACCAGGAATTACCGCAACCAAATATGCGAATGAAAATTTCATGACTGTCAGACCCATTCCAAAAAGCTTTGGGCAAGCGAACTTTTTTAACTTGCGCAATAAAACATCGTAGATCGCGGGCCTTACGGTCACCAGATCTACAACTTGGAGTAGTTAGCTGTAGCCTCCCTGCAAACGCAACATTCCTAAACGGATCATGGTAACTTTTTCCCAGTTGGGGCATTCTTAACACCATAGATTTTCAATTCTTTCAAATTGAACGGGCCTCGGATTTCGTGGTGAATGATACCCAGTCAACGACGGCGTCAATCCCCCTGCCGACAGCGGCACCGCGCCCGCGCTGTCAAACTCGACAACGAGAACGAGCGCGAAATGCCCATAGTCAAGATATGCCGTACAATGGGTATTCCGAAGCCAACCCTCTATCGTTATGTCCGCGCCGCCAACGGTATTCCTGACGGGCCGCCAGCCACTTAGCGTTTCCAAAGCGGTGCCAGATAGTGATGCCGGTCACAGGATGTTTTGGGCTCAAGACCTTCGGCCCAGAAAATGAAATCGTTACGGATGACACGCTTGCCTGTATCTCTCGCTGCCAAAAGGGCAATCCATCAAAATTCATATCATCGAACACTCGTGGTATAGATTAGGCGTTTTCTTTATTCGGACGAATGCCTTGTCGGAATCCTTTTCGGATGTATAGTGATAAATAGTTCTACCTAAAATTGAAATTGCCACCACACCGGAACGGCAGTTGAGGGCGTGAAATGTCTTTAAGCTTTGATGCATCGTCTCTGAACCCTTGGGTTCTCGATATCGGCGAATTGGTCAATCTGCTGGTTACTGATAGTCAGAATCAGGTGGTACTGCAGGACGAATGGTTCCTGAACCCCTGGGAACACGACGGCACGCGCAATATTGACGGCATTCCCTTTCGCCCCTCCGAAGTTCTGACCCTGGTCGATCTGATCATGGGGCCTGCAGATGACGTCCCACCGGCACTGGCTGGTTCCAGCGCCGGTGGCGTTGGGCTGAATTGGTATCCCATCGCCTTCAAGGGGTCGCCAAGCGGTGTCTATCTGGTCACCACGAAACCTGACGCGAATTATGACGCAGATGGGGATAGCGCGACTTCGGGCCTGGTGGGCGCAGGCCTGCGCAAGGATATTACCCTGGGCGATTACGCCGTCGCTTTTGACGCCTATCTCCCCATGGTTGCGTTGAATGCACTCAGCGGTGGCGCCGCGGCGTTGGGGCGCGCGGATGGCGCGGACAGCGTTGATCCAATCCAGTTTTCCGCGACGGTGCAGTCCCCCACGCCGCAAACGGACGGGTCCGTCACCTTTTCTGCGGTGCAGGTGTTGGGGCAGCTGAGCTTTGGCGATGGCTCCAGTCAGAGCCTCAGCGCGAATTACCTCGATCAGGATGGCAAGATCGTCAAGACCTTCACAAGCGCGCAGGACTTCTTTGCCAGCGCGGCGGTCAGTTTCGTCAACAACATCCTCGCCCAATCGCAGGTCAATGACTTCCTGCGCAATCCGATCAGCCAAAGCACTTCTGCCACGCCCGGCAATGTGCTTTGTGACTGGCTTACCTTGCTCGATGGTGCCGGGGACACGGCCTATACCGTATTGACCAAGAGTGAATTTTCCGACCGGTTCCTCGACAAAAGCGCGTTGAACATTGCGTTGGATCTGGTGACCAATGTTCTAAGCAACCTCGCCCAAACCGACCCGATCATCACCATTGAAGGCGGAGGCATCTATGTGGTTGCGGTGGAGGGAACGGACGCAGGCGGCGATGCCTATACTGATTTCGGGCTGAACCTGCGCCTGCCTGATTTCGCTCTTGGCAAGGCGCCCTCGACAACGGAGAGCGCGCCCAAGGCCAGCGCGACCGCAGACACTGGTACGACTCCGAAACTGACGCTGCAATTCGGCAAGTGGCTGACGTCGGAGGATGAATACAACGACAGCTGGATCGCCCGCTCCGAAGGGTCCAACACAACAAAGACGCCTGAAATCACGATCCCCGGTCTCACCGCGACCCTGCTGCGAAAGGACACCGCGGCGGACAGTTACAGCTTTCATCTCGGGGTTGCGCTCAGTTCCGTGGGCATCGACTATATTGGCACGCAGAGCGATCCTCTGATCAAAATCTACGGTTTCGTGATGCAAGGCATCGAATTGCGGGGCGCGGCCAGTGTTGATTGGGATCCCGGTGCCGATGATGCCTTTAACTGGGATCTTGGCGGCGCGGTGCGCTTTGACGGGATCGGCGTGCCTCTTGGCACCGAATTCGGTCAGGCTTCGAGCGAGGGCAACAACGCGGTGGCGGCTGACAATGTCAGCTCTGGAACCGGAACTGGCGGCGGCGCAAGCGCGACCAGCACCAATGCGGTCAACCCGGCGTTTTCGGCTTCAGGGTCATACATGACCGACGGCACCATCGCCATTCAGCTCTATGACGCGAATGATCTGCCTACCGATATGGTCTGGTTTCCCGTGCAGGCAAAGTTTGGGCCGCTTTTCTGCGAACAGTTAGGCGTCGGCTGGACGCAGGCCGACTACACGGCCACCTTCGGGGTTGATGGCGGGATCTCGGCCGCCGGGCTCAGCATCGAGTTGTTGCACCTGTCTTTGGGCCTCCCGTTCACCACGCTCACGGATCTAAGCACGTATAATCTGGGCCTCGACGGGATCGGCGTCACCTTCAAGGAGGGGCCCATCAATCTTTCGGCGGCATTGAGCTATTCCGATCCCGGCGATGACCTGCCACCGGTCTATGAGGGAACAGCCCTGATCCAGATGTGGCGGGTCAGTGTTTCGGCCAGCGGATCCTATACAACCGTCGACGGGTCACCTTCGCTCTTTGTCTTTGGCATGGTCAACGTGCCTATGGGCGGCATTCCGGCCTTCTTCATCAACGGACTGTCGGCGGGATTTGGTTATAACCGCAGCCTGACGCTGCCGACCATCGACAAGGTGGATGCCTATCCGCTGGTCAGTGTCATGGGTCAGACGCCGACCCCCACGGCCACCGAAACGCTTCAGATGATGGAGGACTACATAACGCCGGAGCGCGGCACCTACTGGCTGGCCGGCGGATTGCAATGGACCACCTATGAGGTGGTCAACACCAATGCTGTGATGAATGTCGAATTCGGCAACAGCTTTGAAATCGGCCTGATCGGTCTATCCGTCCTGAGCACGCCCAAGGAGACATCCGTCAAGTTTGCCTATGGGGAGCTGGGCATTGAGGTTGCGCTGGACATGGGCAATGACGCTCTGCTGGTCGAAGCCGCGCTATCGCCCAACAGCTATGTGATCGATCCGAAATTCTCGATCTCGGGCGGCTTTGCCATGGATGCCTGGTGGGGAGACAGCGCCCAAGGTGGAGATTTCGTCATTTCTCTGGGCGGTTACAGTGCTCAGGTCGAAGTGCCTGACTACTACCCCAAGCTTGACCGGCTCGGCGTGTCGGCCAGCATTGGCAAGCTGGTGTCGCTGTCAGGCTCGCTTTATATGGCTCTGACGCCATCGAACATCATGGCGGGTGGCAATCTTGATGTGTCGGCCAGCGAATTAGGCGCAGAGCTCTGGTTCTCGGGCAGTGCTGATCTGATCATGTATTGGCAACCTTTCTATTTTGACGCCCATATGGCTGTCAGCGCAGGCTGCCGCTATACCGTCAGCCTGTTTGGAGCCTCCTGCAGCGTTGGGCTGGAAGCCTCGGGGACGTTCGATCTTTGGTCGCCGGAATTCGGTGGCGAGGTGGCGCTGGATTTCTGGTTCATCAGCCTGCCGATCTCTTTCGGAGCCGCGCGCAGCGATGGTGCTACGGAACCGCAGGATTGGGACACGTTCGCGGGCCTGTTGCCGCCACCGGCTGCGCCGGACCCGGTGCCTGCCGCCAAACTTGCGGTGCCGCTGGCTCCGACTTCGGCGGTGATGGCCGCGGCCACGCCCGAAACGCCCGATCCCAGCTCGGCTGCCGAGGATGGCGCCGATCTGATCCAGATGAGCGTGCAGTCGGGCTTGATTGACTTTGTCACCCTCGGCAGCGGTGAACCGGCTTGGCGCGTTCGCCCGCCGTTTTTCTCGGCTCGGATTGCAACCGCTCTGCCATTGACGGAAATATCATTCGTCGATGGCACTTCAGGGCCGGTCGCGGTCACAACCTGCGATGTGGCCACCGGACTTCTGCCGATGCAGGCGACGATCACCGAGGCCAATCAGATGTTGGCGGTGCTTGATATCAATGACGCCCCAATGATCGCGGCGGATTGGCACGTCACGCCGGAATATGGCGATATGCCTTTGGCGATCTGGTCGCCGCCCACCAATGATCCACCCACCGATCCCGCAACGATCGCTGATTGCCTGACGGGCACGGGCGTATTGCGCCTGTCTCATACCAATCGGCCGTCGGGCCCGCCGTCCTTTCCGGCGGCAGCTGCGTTGCGGCGTCATGATGTCGCCGGAGGGGAGGACGGGACGCTTCTGGTTTTGAACCCTGATCAGGGGGCACAACCGGCCGATGGCGGCCCGATCCCCAGTGCGGATACCATCACCGAGATTGCCGAGATCAATGGCACCAGCGCGCAATCGGAACGCGACGCAGTATTTGACGCGCTGGCCGCTTTGACCGTGAATGCCGTTTCGAATGGATCTCTGGCCGCAATGGCCGCCGCCCCGCAAGAGGTATTCAATGCCAGCCCGATGCGCGGCAGCGTGTAACGAAACCAAAGGATAAGCAATGTTTTCCAAACCGATATCGGTCGCCGCCGATCTTGGCGATAGCCCGGCCCTCCGTCCCGGAGAGATGCGCTTTGTGGATCCGATCCTGCCGAAACTACCCGCTGGAACCTACAAACTGGTGGTCAGCCAGTCGCTGAAAGCGACGACACCGGATGCCAGCGACGATGTCGATATTCCGGCCCAGACCAAAACGCAGACCTTTGTGGCCGATGGGCCGCGGTTCTCTTTGAATTCAGACGAGGTGGCGCATCGCTTTCCGCCGGCCAACGCGCAGGGCGTCTTTGCAACCGCCCTGCCGCAAGTGCTTTTGACGCATCCTGCGATCCCTTGGGAACGCGCGGTCTGGAATGGCAAAAATGATGCGCCGTGGATGGCGCTTATCGTGCTGACCCAGGACGAAGTGCTGGCCCCGACAATCGGGTCAAATGTCAACGCACCCAGCTTTGGTACAGGTTCCACGACGATCACGGTGGGCGACCTGCAATCGCCCGAAACCGGGACGCTGACCAGTGATCCCAGTCTGGCGGCGTACGAGGATCCGGCCGCCCCGGTCACGGTGGTCGATATCACGCCGCAGACCTTTGCCACCGTCATGCCGGTCAAGACCACGCTGCAAAGCCTCGGCGCGCTGCGCGCGACAGATATAAGAGACAAGGCTGCGGGCGGGCCTCGCGACGCCGATATCAGCGGTCAACCCGTCGAGGATGCGCCCGCCACGCGGGTGCATGCCGTCCTGAACACGCATCGCTTTCCGCAGAGCCCAGCATCGAATGCCGACGTGTCCACGAATATCGTGCATCTGGTCTCGCTCGAAGGGTTCACCCAGTATCTGACCGGTGATGCGCCGGTTGCGCCGCAGGGATATGAACGCGTCCGGCTGGTGTCGCTGGCAGCGTGGAGCTTTGACAGCCTGCATGGCGGCGGGCAGAGCTTTGCCGACCTGATGCAAGGGTTGGAGCCGCGTCCGGGCGATGATCTGTGGTTGCGCATCACACCGCCCCCGAACGTCGCGCCAACCAGCGATACCGATGCAATGAGTTATGCGAGCAACGCGTTGGGGGGCAGCTATGTCCCGCTCAGCTATCGCACCCGTCAGGGCGAGACGACCTTCGCATGGTATCGAGGCCCGTTTGTGGCCGCTCTGCCGGCACAATTGCCCGCGTTTTCGCTATTGCCACAAACCAGCGCGCAATTGGCGATTTATGACGACACGCGGGCTCTTTTCGATATGTCCTATGCTGCGGCCTTCGAAACCGGTCGGCTGATGGGCTTGTCGTCAAAGGCTTTTTCCTCGGCTCTATCGCGATGGCAACGTGTGGGATTGCGGTTGCTGAACCGCATGGTCGATCTGGCACAGATACAAGGCACGGACCTTGCAGCGATGTCAAAGACGCAGGTGCAGGCGATGCTGAATGCGCCGCCGGCAAGTCGCGTGGCTTTCGAGGGCTTGGTCGATGCTTTGCCCAGGATCGGCGCCGGGCTGGGTGCGGCCACCGGGGTGTCCAGCGAGTCCACGCTGCATCGCAACCTGCCGCCGCAAGGGTTGGACAAAGCCGTTATCAGTGCGGCGCTTGAAACCACAGGGGTTCAGGGCGTGCTGGCGGAATGGGTGGACGAGACCGCTGCTCCAATTCTGGGCTTCCTGTCACGGCTGTGGCTGTTTGAGGGCGTGCCCTTCAACCGGCTTGTGCCCGATCATCGCCTCTTGCCGCCCGAAAGCCTGCGCTGCTTTTACATCGACCGCAATTGGCGGATCGCGGCGCTTTATGGCGCTTTGTCGATCGGGGGTGCCGGTTCGCAGGTAGCTGCGCTGCGGGGACGTTTGTTTCGGGCGCTGCTGCCCAAGATCGAGACGCGCGCGGCCGAGCGGCGTGCAGGCTTACTGGGCATTGCGGTCGGAAATGTACCTGACCCCGGGACACCGCAGGCCGGTTGCCTGATCCGGTCGGCCGCCGTATCAGGCTGGCCGCACCTGCAGATCCAGGCCTTTCATGGCGCAGACTTGCCCGATCCTGCCTCGGACCACGCGCCCAATGCCGGTCAACGCGCCGACCGCGCGCGGATCACCCGGATGACCCGCCTGGCGCCCTCCATCATGCTGGCCATGTTTGACCGCGTGCCTGATTGGATCGAGGTCGAAGAGCCCCGCGAAGGGCTGCACAACGGCACCGAAAGTAACAACCAGGTCTTTTTGCGGTCCATGACAGACGAGGACCCCGGGCAGGAAATCGGGTCGGACGCCTATGTCACGGCACAGATTGACCCGGAGAGCCGTATTCTGGATGTCGCGCAACTTGTCGCGGATATCGGTGCTGCACCGGCGCTGGCGTCGGCCTTTGCCGCAGGTGTCCCCAACGGGCCGGGCACATTCGCCCTGCAAACCATCGCCGTGCCAGAACGCATGGTGTTTCGAACATCCTACTCGGAGGACGACGCATGAGCGGGCTCGGGAATTTCGATGCGGCATCGACCCTTGTGGTGCCGATGCAGGTCAAAGCGCAGGTCACCACCACGCAGAATTCCGAGATGTTCTGGGAGCGCGAGACGCTGATCTACAACAATCTCAATGACTTCCAGTCACCCGTCCCGGCGCCGTTCAACCCGTCCAATGAAACACCACCCAGTGCCGGAGTGCACCTCCACTGGGCGCTGCCGCGGGCCTTTGCGCAATCCCTGCGGCCCAGCGACCTGACAGAGGGGGCCATCAACAACGAAACCGCCTCGACTTCGCATTTTCGAGTTGTGCCGAACCGGTATCTGGTGGTGCGCATTCAGGAAGGCACCGGTGACAGCGCCGCGCAGGAACCACCCGCAACCAAAGCCTGGGTGCTGACCAGCGACGAGTTCAATGCCGATGGTGCAAGTCCCTTTGTCAATCCTTTTGGCGATCTTGCGCGCAATCCCAACACGACAATTCCCGGACCCGCCATCGTCGCCGCCTCAATGATGGGGCTGTCGCGAAGCCTGTCGGATTATGCCGATGCAGTGAACGTCGGCACAATTGCTGAAAATCCCGAATTGTTCCTGCGCGCCATCGGCCCGGGCGATGTCAGCTTTGCCAGTTTCTCGCCGGGCGTGGGCAATGTCTTTGGGTTTCACGACGATTTGAGTGACCTTCCAGCGGATCAGGAGGCCAGCCTGAGCTATCTTGTGCTGGGTTGGATCTCTGATCCCGACGGCGACCCGCTCTCGCCCGATAATCCCGATGGTGCGGACTGGAGCACGGTGGATGTCGCGACATTGGCGCAGGAACAGGGACTAGACCTGCCGGACGGGATCAGCGCGGTGCAGGTGGCCAATCCGCTGGGCTGGGTTCTGCCTGATGCAACCGCCACTGCACCAACACGCACCTTGGTTCAGGCTGCGGTCACCGATGTGACCTGGAATGGCTCGGAACAAACCCCCATGCCGCAGGGTCTGGGCTGGTATCATTCCTCGACCGATATCGCGACCAATATCAAGGTGGCGATGGCCAACTCTTCGGCCGAGGCGATATCCGAACTGGTCGGTCATATCATGGCGGACCCAAATCTTGGCTTGGGATATACAAAAGAACAGGCTGTCGCCGTGGGTGTGGCGCTGGAAGCGGCGCAATATCATGCGCTGGACGAGCTGGACACCGCTTCGGGGCGGCAGCTGCTGCGCGAGCGGATCAAACGGGCGGGCTACGAAAGCTATCAGGGTGGCTATGATTGGGAATTGATCCCCGAACCCGATGCCAAACCGGACCCCCTGAGCGCCGCCCAGCAAAGCGCGCTAGGAACGCTGCAGCAAAGCCAGCGGCAATTGGACGAGGCGCGAGAGGTTCTGCATTCCATGCAAAGTCGGCTTTATAGCCTTTGGTGGATGCAATACGCGATCTGGTACATGGTCTATCTGCGGACCTATCCGCCCTCGGGAAATCCCGCCTTTGACGTGTTTCAGGATGCGCTTGCCAAGCTGACCATACCTGACGGGCAGACGCAGAGCCAGCCGGTTGCCACTTACTTGGCCGAGGTTGAAAGCCAGGCGAATACCGTGCGGGCGCTGGCCACAGGTCTGCCGCCCACCAGCGGGCCGGATGATGGCACCGCTACGCAAACCTATGCCCAACAGACGTTGGGCGTGTCGGGTTATCAGCTGCGTGCGATCCCGAGGCCGAGTTATTTCGCCGCCAAAGATCCCGCGCTTGTCGTGGCAGGCGGCGGTTCGATCCCACCGGCCCCATCGCGCGCCCTGATTTGCAGCACAGCCAGCACCGCGGTCGGGCAATTGCCCGGCGGTGGGGATGCCTTGCCCGATGCTGTCGAAACGCAGGCCGCCGCGCAGTTGACCCAGATCGGCAGCGTCCCGGAGGCTTCGAGCTACGCTCAGCCCTGGCAGCCGCTTTATCTCGATTGGAGCATGACATTCAATTATGCATGCCAGCGCGACAGCAACGGCAACGTCACCACGGATGCGGATGGCAATTACCTGCCCGACATGGGGGCGTGGCAATTCGACGGCGATGACTACGTTTGGATCGGCGGCGCGATGGACGGCACGAACACGGCACTGCAAAGCAGCTATGGCGTGGGCATCACGCGGCGCGCCTTTCTGACTCCAAGCGTGTTGCGCACCCTGTCGGGGCAGATGGAGCAATATGGGACAGAGCCTATGGGGGCTGATATGCCCGCCTCGATCCGCGACGAGATCGGGGACTGGCCGCTTGTATCCCAAACTCTGACCGGGTTGAACGGCTGGCTGACAATGCGGGATCAGGATGTTAATGTGGCCCCCGGCGCGGATATTGCCGATCATGCCGGGCATAAGCGCTACGGGGCGCCGGTGCCCTCGCTTGATGGATCGCCTGACCCGGCCACATCGGTCATGACGCCCTACTTCTTCCCGGTGCGCACCGGCTTCTGGAGCGTCAACGACCTGCAGATCCGGGACAGCTTCGGGCTGACCCTGAACCTCAATTCCGCCAACAATTCCGGTGCCGGGCAGAGCAGCAACCTCAAACCCATTCTGCCACCGGCCCTGACGCCTGTGGATGGTGTGGATACTTACGACCAAGGGCTGATCACCGCTCCGCCACGGCTGATGCAGGGCGCCCGTCTGGACATCCGCTGGCTGGATGCGACCGATGACAGTATCGAAGTCGATCTGAACCCTGGAACCTCGCCGATCTGTGGCTGGCTGCTGCCGAACCATGCCGACCAAACCCTGAGCGTTTATGATCAGGACGGGCACGCCTTGGGCAGTCTGCGCGGCTTTATCGCGTCGAGCGCTGTTCAAACTCTGGAATGGGTTCCGGCCCCGGGCGGGGCGGGGAATGTGCCCGGTCAAGGCACACAACCCGAAACAATCAGCAATCCCCACTTGGCGGGCTTGGTGACGGATCTGCTGGCGCGCAGTGACGCGGCGGCGGCGTTGCAGGATCTGATGGACACGCTGGATCAGGCTTCTTGGTCGATGGATCTGGGCGATGACCAGATCGCCGCCACCAGCCCATTGGCCGGAGACCCCGTCGCGGTCGTGCGGATCAATCTGCAGCTTCAGCTGCGCGGGCTGCCGATGACCGACCAATCCTATGAACAGATCTTTGCAAACCCGCAGGACAGCACCGATCTGACGCTGAAATTCAACAGCGGCGGCGTTGAAAACACATCCTTCGATCTGCGCCTTGGTGCGCCGGAATTGCGCCGCGATGGCGTGGCCGCGTTTTTCCCCGACGATGACTACAGTTCGGCGATTGCGCCCCAGGCCCCGCGCGCGCCTGCAAGCAGTTACGTCACGCAGCAAGGTGCCGGGTCCTGGCCGCAGGTGACACCGGCACCTACACCCCAAGCCAGTGGCGGCCAGTTGGACACAACCGGATCCTTCACCGGAACGGTGCTGATGGATCCAAGGGGTGCGCTGCATGTGACCTCTGGCCTGGTTCCGCGCGCGCGCAAGCGGCTGGCCTCGGAGATGGTTGGCCCGGCACTGGAAACCATGGCACTGACCATCCAAACCGGGCCGGTTCTGTTTGACGATGAACGGGTGCAGATGCCGATCCCCGCGACGGCTTCGGCCTCTGCCGGTGGCAATTGGTCCTGGCTGACGGCGACCGCGCATACCGCCGGAGCCTGGCAAGAGCTGAGCCCACAACCCGCCACGGACACAGCGACGATTTCGCCTGCGCCCCGCCGTCTGGAAGACGGATGGCTGGTCCTGACACCGCAACCCGACGACGATTGACAAACAGCCCCAATTTCAAAGAGGCCGACCAAATGGCAACCCAGCTAGATTATGCACTGACGAATTCCCCGCCTGCGGTTTATCCCGGCACAGATGCGGTCCTGACCTTGACGGCAACCTTGCCTGCCGGCCAATCCGCCACGATCCAGACCATTGCCCTGAACCTGACACAGATCGCCGATTTGTCGGAAAACGTGACCGGATCGACAGCCCTCGCGGATTGGTCGGTCTATGACAGCTCGAATTCGGCGCAAACCGTTCCTGCAGGGCATATCACGCTGCAACCCGACGCATCGCCGATGAACCTGTCCGCGCCGTCAGACGCCCCGCTGGTGCTGACATTCTCGATCTCGTTGCTTGTTACGTCGAGCACGGGCATCAAGGATGTGACCCTGGTCGAATACGACAGCCCCAGCGATCTGACCGGCACAAGCGATACGCTGTCGCTGAATGTATCCGACGAAATCGACGGGATTTACACATTCGTGGCCGCGAACCCGGTCTTGAATGGCGGCGGCAGTACCGGGCTCAGCTGGACCGGATCATCGGATTACACCTATACCCTGCTGCGCAATGATGGCGTCGATACAGGAATCGCGGATCAGCCGCTGCCCGCTGGCGGCAATGGAAGCTATCCCCAGACCGGTTCGCTGTATAAAAATGTGATTTTTACGCTCAAGGCGCAAGACACCTCGACGGTCGAGGCCCAGTTGACCGTCGCCACCCGCGATCCTTCGCACTTTACCTGTGCGCTGCTGGACAGCGCCGGCACCAATCACGGCGACACGCTGACAGCCGATTTATATGACAAGGTGACTGTCCAGTTTTCCGGTGCAAATATCTCGCAGGTCAAAGTCTACAATGAGACGGCCGAAATCACGACGGTAGACACGACCAGCCTCGAGAAATCTGTCGTCAACAACGATCCGCCGATCTTCACAAGCTCGATCGACATCATGGCCACGCGCGCGGCGCAACTTACTGTTGAAGCCACCGGAAACGGAATCACCCTGAGCAAGGTGCTGAACCTGCAGATCGGGTCGGCGCGGATCGAAGCCAGCCTGTCCAAAGACCAGATATATGTGGATGCGAGCAGCTATCAGACAGACATCAATTTCACCTATGCCAATGCCAACGCGATCTACTACCAGTTGGGCAGCAATACCCAGACCCAGCTTTCTACGTCCGAACTGGCAAACCTGACCATCACGGTCGAGCCGACAAAAAGCGAAACCATCACGGTTTTGGCCGATCTGATTGATTCAAATCAGCCGCAGCCATCACTCTGGTCAGAGTCGGATGTTCCAAGCATACCCAGTCCCGGTCCCTCGGCAAGCGCGCCCAGTACCGTCGATCTGGATTTCAATATTATCTCTGCCGACGTGATCTGGGCGAAGGATAGCGGTGGCAGCCACACGTTCCACTTATACGGCAATACAAGCTCATTTACCGCGACCTTCGATAAACCCGTGCGCTACTGGACGCCGATCATCGAGCATTTTTATCTCTATGCCGATGATGGTAGCGACCACACCAAAGAGGGGAAGACAAAGTTTGCCGAACTTCAACTTGCGCCCGGCGTCAGCATGGGCACGGATAACAAAACGCTAACCATCAACCCTACGGTCTTTATAAAAGACAAAAGCCAGAACCGGACCTATTATTTGAACTCTTACCTCAAGATACGCGTGCTTGGGATACCGGAAAGCAATACAGCGTTTCTGGCAACACGCGGTTCCAACTCCGACGGCGACCTATCTATTGACTCAGAAGACACCGGCACTTTGTATGGGATCTTTAACAATGTTCATTACACCGGCAACGATAGCGGGGATGATCACAAGTTCCAGCACCTCTATTGCTCCATGACACCAGATTCGATTTCTCGATCAGATGGAAAAACAAGTTTTTCCCAGTCCTTCAGCGTGTATCTCACTGATGTAAAAGACGGGGTGACGTGGAGCAGCGAGCAGGCAGTGTTCGCTAAAAATACGTCATCGGATGGATGCGGTTATCAATTGATCAATGTTCCGCTTCCGGTGAATGACACGACAGCGCAGGTGCAATCCTTTACGAAAACCGCAGAATTCCCGATCAAAAAAATCTATCACATGCTGGGTGGTTTCGATATCAACACGCAAGACTCAAATGCGGTTCAATTGATGAAAATCTACTCTGGTGGTCTCACATCGGGACCAGAGATAGACGGAAATCAATTTACGTTCGAGCTGACATCGCCTTATTTTACTGGGGATACCGGCACATCGTACCATACCGGCCATGGCAATGGCGGTTCGGTGACGTTTCTGGTGATCTACGAACCAAAATGAGCGTCAGCGACCGGGCAACCTCCTCCCACCGATCAGCCAGCATTGGGATCGAAGGCGTTTGGCGTGGCAAGAAGGCGAAAAATGATCTAACAACAACCTTAAATCGAAGCGCAGATTGGACGCCCTTCAGACGAGGGACAAACGACGCTGACGTACTTTGAAGAGAGGATTTTCATGCCAGACCCGACAAACTTGACCGCAGAGGATTTTGGCCCGCTTGAAGGGGACACCGTCACGGTGGCGGCGGATGGGATCGAGATCAAGGCGACACTTGTGGAAATCAAGACGGGTGGCAGCGCCTTGCGGGAAGGGGGCGGTTTTGCCCTGCTGTTTCAGGGACCTGCCGAGCCCGGCTTGGCGCAGGCAACCTATCAGGTGTCCCATGCCGCCATTGGAACGCAGCACCTCTTTCTGGTGCCCGTCGCCAAGACCGAAGCAGGGTATCAATATGAGGCGATCTTTACCTGATTGATCGAGGCGCCTACGCGGCAGGCGACCATCGCAGCAGATCGTAGACACCCTTGTCCTCAATGGTCACAAAACCCAACCGATGGTAAAGCGCCATCGCAGGGTTGGCCTTTTCGACGTGAATGCCGATGGCTTTTTGCGCGGCTGACGCTTCGTCCATCAGATCGCGCAGAATAGCGCCGCCGATGCCGGTCCCGCGATGTGCCGGCAGCAGGGCAATGTCGATGATACGGTGCTCGCTTTTCCAACGCTCAAGATAGAGACGACCGATTGCCTCGCCCGAGCGTTTAATGATCAGCCAAAGCGCGTCCGGGTAATGGGTCTGATAGTGCTGGTGCTGGGCGAGAAACTGCATCGAGATGAAGGCGTGCTTTTCGTCCTCATTCCATCCGGCGCGTGCCATTTCCTCTTCGCGGGTCGATCGGTAGACTTGCGCCAGAAACGGCATGTCGTCCGCTGTCATCTCTTGGAATGTTATGCCGAAGGATGCCGCGTGGTTTAAAACCGGCACCTGTGCCGCCGATTTGAGTGTCATGGGGTACTCCCGGCTGAAGAGCCTGGCCACCGGATGCCGCAGCATTCAGTCCAGGATTAGCTGCGCGACGGATAAAGGCCCTGAAGCGCGATGATGAAGTTTAGGGCGAGATAGGGCTGCATGTTGTCATGGGCCTGATTTCCGCCTGTCGATTCAACAGTTTCGCTTGATAGCCCGACCAGATTGGAACTGGTCGCAGAGGAATAAAGATCGTCGCCCCGCCCACCAGCGGCAGCGATTGATGTCGTATTGGACGGCGCAGCGACGCCACCGGGAGACTGATTTGCACGCACATAGTGCGTATGGGACGGCATCTGGTTCTCGCTCAGCGTCACGGTTGGAATCCCAAGCTTTTCACCCAGCCGTCGTCGTGTCAAACCGGGCCCGCGCCCCGGTTCCATCGGCGCTCGGCCTTGCATGTTGGGAAGGGCGGTCGTGGTTCTGCCATCGCCGCCATAGGTTGTACCGATCAGCGAAAACAACGCGGTGTTGTTCGAAATTGGCAACAGCTGCCCGTCGCAAAACGCCCAACTTCTGGGAGCGAAATTACCCGCAAAAATGCGGATTTCGGCAATAAATGGTTCTGACATGCCTTGGATCTCCTAACTACGGCTGGGGTAAATTCCGAACAGTGCGATGATGAAGCTGACGCAAAGCGATGGCATGAGGTTGTTGTGCCATTGCGAACCGCCGGCCCTCATCATCGCGCTAGACGCGAGTGATGCATCTGGCGTTGTCTCGCTATAGAACGTCGTACCCACGCCTTGGGCCAATACCCTGCCTTGCGGCGATGGGTCGGTTGCAGCTGCGGTGCTGGCCATGAATTCATGGTGGTGGCTTGCCAACTGATTTGTGGTCAGTGTGACGTGCTCTTCGCCGCCTCTGCTTCCCAGACGGCGCTCGCTCAGACCCGGACCGTGCCCCTTGTGAATGGGGATCCTTCCGCGCATATCGGGCAACCCGAAGGTGGTGCGACCGTCGCCGCCGTAAATCGTTCCCAACAGGGAAAAGAGCGCGTCATTCTGGGTAACCGCAAGCAATTGCCCGTCGCAAAAGGCCCAGCCGCGTGGGGCAAAGTTTCCCCCGAACATGCGAATCTCGCCGACAAATGGTTCAGACATGGAATGATCTCCGGTATCTTAGTTGCGCGACGGGAACAAACCCTGCATCGCAATGCAAAAGTTCAGCGTCAGATAGGGTTGCATGTTGTCATGGGCCTGACCGCCACCGGCATTGGTGACTGTTTCAGCCCTCAGCGCTGTCATGTTGGCGGCTTCAGCGACGCGATAGGCAGCGTCTGGCGTCACTTCCGCCGCCAGCACATGACCGACCGGCAAATTTGAGTTAGCCTGGGTCGCCGAGGCCATCGCCACATGCGTGTGGTTAGGAATCTCCGATGCAGACAGCGTTACGGTTTCCGCGCCGCTTTTGGCCCCCAAATGGTAGTCGTTGTCTTTATGAATTGGTGTGCGGCTTCTGAGGTCGGGCAAGGCAAAGGTCGTCCGACCATCCCCGCCGTAGGTCGTGCCGAGCAGTGAATACAGGGACTGGTTCTGGTTGATCGGCAGGATTTGCCCATCCAGAAACGCCCAGCCCCGTGGTGCGAAGTCAAAGCCGAACATTCGCACTTCGGCAAGAAAGGGTTCGGACACGAAATTCTCCTTCAATAGATTTAGGGAACATTCAACTAAGGGGGTAATATCACTAAATGATGACAACCTCGCGTTGTCGGAGAAAGAAAGCAAGTAAAAATCCGCATAATTCGGAGACCGTCGCAAGAGATCGCAGAATTCGATGACATCCAAAGCTGGCATCTGGATATCAAGAAGGAGGCACAAAGCCCCTGTTGCGACGGCAGCCACTTATAGGCGGCTTCCATAAAAACGATATTAACGCAGAAAACCCTGAACCACATTCGGGTCTTTGGCGATCAGGGCCAGCAACACTTGGGCAGGGCCAGTGGGTTGACGTCGCCCATGTTCCCAGTTCAGGAGGGTGCCTTTGGCAACGCCAATACTGCGTGCAAATTCGGCTTGTGACAGACCTGTTTCCTGCCGGATTTTTGCAACGTCCACCTCTGGAACCGCAACCTGATGCACGCGCGCCTTCCCCTTCTGCCCTTTGGCAAAAGCCAGCGCCTCTTCCAGGCCTTTTGTAATGCTGTCATTGGCGTTCATAGTGTCCCTCCATACATCGCTACAATCTTCTTGCTGAGCTCGACGGCTGCCGCCTGTTCCGCTTTGGTCAAATTGTCCTTCTCGTTCTTGGCAAAAACCGTGACCAAGAAGATTGGCATGTGTCGTCCGCCAAAAACGTAGATCGTCCTGAACCCGCCACTCTTGCCGCCCCCATCGCGGGGGATACGAACCTTGCGAAGCCCGCCGCCCAGCGACAGCCCCGCTTGCGGATTGGCCGCGATGAACTGAATTGCCGCTTCACGCTCATCTTCGGACATAATGGCCTTGGCCCGCCGCTGGAACTCCGGCATCTCTGCGACGGTCTGCAACTTTGTCATTTTCACGCCTACTGTTAGTCAATGACATATATGCCGATGGCACATATTTCAAGAGCAAGGCTCAACTACGTCTAAAATCATCGCCCTATAACCGTCGCAGCATTGACACATCGAGAGAGACTTACCGAACACCTGCACATGTGAAGCCGTGAAACCGCGCGCGCAAAGGAGCAGCTAGATCGGCAATACATCCTTTGTATATCTGCGAGGGGGCAGGCAACACCCCACCGAACGGAGACCAAACGCTGTCGCAGTGCGTGTCAGCACCGCGGCCCCCGGGCAGCGCCCCGACCTTCACAGAACCAGGGTTGCGGCCCTATCTCGGCTTGCAGGTGCTTGGCCAACTGACGGACGCGGTGCCTCGGTCGAGCGTGTTCGAAGGGCGCGCCAAGTGGGGTAAATCACGCACGGCCTTCATGATCTCGCCCATCACAGGTTTGGTGCGTTTGTCTGGATTTTTCAGCAGCGGTGTGCGCAGTCATTCCGAATGGCGGAATATCCGTACACTGTCCTTGCGGTAGGTGGATGGCGGCACCCCGACCACCCTGCGGAAGAAACGAGAAAAACTGGCCATTTCGGAGAAGCCGAGAGTGTCGCTGATTGTAAAGAGCGACAGATCGGTGTTTTCCAGCAGTTCGCGCGCCCGCCGCAAGCGGACATTATCGAGGATCTGGCGATAACTTGCGCCCTGTTTTGCGAGTTTGCGGTGAAATGTTCGTTCCGAGATATTAAGCGCCTGGGCCACCGCCGGAGCTCTTGGCAGAGCTTCGCGGGATTGCATCAGCAATTGATAGGTCGATTTGACGATACCGGCGGGCCGCGAGCTGGTTTCCAGCATGTTCCGGCAGAGTTTGCGGTAATTCTCGGCCAGAGAAGGGTTTGCCAGCGGCAGTGGCATCGCGCCCGCGCCCTCGGCAAAATGAAACCGGGTTCGCGGCGCGCGATAGACAATTTCGGTCTGCAATCGGGCTTCGAGGTCCATCCATCCGTTCGGGCGATCCAGCGGAGTCTCGATCTGACGGATCGGCAGGTTCTTTTGCCGCATATCGCGGAAGAATGTAGGGCCCGATCCAAGCAATCGCTCCTGCATGAAATCATACAGATCTTCGGGCACGTATTGGTCGTTGGCGGTAAAGGCGACGGCGACGCCATCTTCCTCGACAAGGTCGTATTCAAGCAACGCGTAACCAAGCGCCTGCATCCGGATAAAGGTTTGCAACCCCTCGGTCACAGTGCGCGAGACCAGTACGGCCAGGCCAAGCGGTCCGTATGCGATCAGGCTGTAGCGTATCCCGGTCAGAAATCCGATCGCGGGAATGTGGCGGGTGGCGCGCACGAAAAGGCGCTGAAACTGAAGCTCCTGTTCGCCGTCGAGCGTTCCCCAGGGATCTTCGAGAATGCCCGGCGCCAGCCCCGCCTCGGCAATAAGGGGCGCCGATTCAATTCCGTGCCGTTTGAGTGTTTCGGCCATAATCCGAATGCTCTGGTTCGGGATGCGGTGGCTCTGAAGCAGTCCGACTTGCATGGCGTTCTCCTGTAACAACGATCCCCTACAAGAAAATGGCGGAAAAAGTCAAATATTTGGCGGATTTGGTCATTCTCAATTCCGCCTCGTTCTGGGATTTCTGTGACCATGGGGGGCTCTGAGAATGCTCAGATAAACGAGAAATCGCGTTTTTTCGTTTTTTTTCCGGCAAAGGCGCTGCTTTCGTAGGGGGCGAAAGGTTGGCGCAAGAGGACAAAGCCTTGGAGGTCAGCGGCCAATACCGCAGCCGGGAAAGGCGTTTCCCTGCGGTTCTGTCGAACTGCCTAGCTGAACGCAGACACGTAGTATCTTTTGGGAGGAAACATGAAACGTCGTAATTTTTTGAAGAACGCCGGAACCGCGGCTCTGGTAACAACTCTGCCAGCGCCTTTGGTGCGGGCGGCCACACCGGATGATTTTCACATCGCGGCCATTCTGTCGTTTTCCGGGGCCTATGGGCTGATCGGCAATGACATGCGCAAAGGCGCAGAGCAGGCTGTGGCCGAACGCGGCGGCACTGTTCTGGGCAAGCCGATCCGCTTTTCCTGGGAAGACGACGAGACCAAGCCGCAACCGGCGGTGCAGAAGGCCAGCCGCCTTCTGGGTGAAGGCGCACAGATGATTTTCGGCGCGGTCAGTTCGGCCTCGACATTGGCACTTCAAAGCGGCTCTGTTGCACAAATAGGGGTTTGAGCGGACTGCCCCTTTCCCCAGACGGACTTATCCTACGGGCTCTGTGATGGGTATGCCAAGGGCCGTGTAGCGATTGAGCACCGCGATCCGGACTTGGAGCTCCGCAACCTGCCGATCGAAGTCTCGCGCCATGAGACCTTGGCCGAGGAGTTTGACGCAGTTCATCTTCGTCTCTGCGCGGCTTCGGCGGTGATAGCCGGTCAATTTTCTCCATAAGGCGCGACCGAGATATTTGCAGGCCCTCACGGCTTCGTTTCGCGCGATAGCGCCCGCTGTCGTTGGCTGCCAAAGCTGCGCATTCTTGCGCGGCGGGATGACGGCGGCAGCTCCGCGAGCGGCAATCGCATTGTGGCATCTGCGCGTGTCATAGGCCCCATCGGCAGTGATCGTGGCGATCTCTTGATCCGGTGGGATTTGTTCCAGCAGGTCGGGCAGCATCGGGGCATCGCCGACATTGCTTGTGGTGACCCCGACCGCGCGGATCTCCAGTGTTTCCTCATCCATTCCGAGGTGAAGCTTGCGCCACAGGCGCTTCCTTGGACCGCCATGTTTGCGTGCGTTCCACTCTCCTTCACCCTCGGCCTTGATCCCGGTGGCATCGATCAGCAGGTGGAGAGGTCCCGATCCGCCACGGTAAGGGATGGCGACGCTCAGCGTCTTCTGACGGCGGCACAGGGTGCTGAAGTCCGGGACTTTCCAGTCCAGCCCGGCCAGACGAAGGAGGCTTTCGACGAACCCGGTGGTTTGCCGAAGGGGCATGCCAAACAGCACCTTCATTGTGAGACAAACCTGGATCGCGGCGTCGCTGAACTCGGGCTGACGCCCCCGCTTGCCTGTCGGCGGCGCATGCCACGACATCTCAGGATCAAACCAGATTGATAGCGAACCGCGCTGCTTCAGCGCCGTGTTGTACGAAGGCCAGTTCCTGGTCTTGTACTTGGTAGGGGACCAACTGCTCATGCTCGCCAGCTACCACGCTGGATTCACACAGGGAATCCCTCACCCCATTTGTGCAACAAAGCCGTTGTCGAGGGATCAGTCACCGCGAAAATTCTGCGAAAGCGGAATGACCGTTATTATCTGGCCCCAGCCAATCAGCGTGAGAACTTTCCTGAAATCGAGCTGACCGAAGATAGTGAGATTTGGGGCGTGATTGCAGGTGTGGTGCGGCGCTACGATCTCGCGTGAAGCGTCCTATCGCGATCAGCGACAGCGCCAACTTCTACGTCAGCGCCGAACGGATCTTCGATCCAACCCTGAAGAACGTGCCGGTGATTGTGTTGTCGAACAATGACGGATGCGCGGTGGCGCGAAGCGACGAAGCCAAGGCGCTCGGCATTAAGATGGGCCAGCCACTGCACCTGATCCGAGACAAGGTTGAAGCACACGGGGTCCGGGTATTTTCCAGTAACTATTCGCTTTACGGTGATATTTCGCGGCGGGTCGTTGATGTCTATGACGACTTCTCGCCAAATGTGGAAATCTATTCGATTGATGAATGTTTCTTGGACTTCGGCGGTTTTGAAGATCGAGTCGCACATGCCCGAAATATGCGGGCCGCAGTGTTGCACCGGATCGGTGTGCCAGTGCGTGTCGGGATTGCCCCGACGAAGACACTGGCGAAGTGTGCCAACGACATTGCAAAGAAAAATCCTATCTTCGGCGGTGTGCTGGATATGATGGATGATGAATTGGCCGACTGGTTGCTATCTATGGTTCCGGTTGGTGACATTTGGGGTATTGGTCGCAAGACTGACGCTAAACTGCGTCAGCTTGGTATTGGAACAGCGTCAGACCTTCGCGGGATGCCATTACGACAGGCAAGGGCAGTCGGCACGGTCGTTCTTGAACGCACTGTCCTAGAACTCCAAGGCGAGCCGTGTCTGTCACTTGATGATGTAGAGCCGCAACGCAAGGGCATGGCCGTCACACGGTCCGCAGGGGCGCCTATGATTGGATTTGATGCCCTGTTCCAAGCAATCACTGCCCACGCCACCCGCGCAGCGGAAAAGCTGCGTCTGCATGGATTGGTGGCTGGAACGGTTACTGTGTTTTTCCACACGAACCGACACCGCCGAGATCGGCCGCAATTTACTGGATCACGCACGACGCGACTGACGCCTATGTCGGCAGACACATTCGATCTTGTCGATGCGGCTCGCCGCTGTGCGCAAGCCGCATGGCCGAAGAGCCAGGGCGAGACGTTCGGCTTTACCAAGGCGGGTGTTATGCTGGATGATCTGGTGCGATTTGAAGACAGGCCGCGCACGTTGTTCGATGTGGAAAAACCGAAAAGCGCAGCACTTATGTCTGCGCTGGATCATGTGAATGATCGGTTCGGAAAGAAAACGATGGTTCTGGCAAGTGAGGGAATGAAGCGTCCGTGGCAGACAAAGGCGGATCGGCGTAGCCCGCGCTACACGACACGCATTTCCGATTTGCCGGTGGTCAGATGATCGCTGTCATCTGGTGCAGTGAAAAGAGGGGCGGCTGTTGGGCCGCCCCGTCCACCGTCACTGTTCGGCGGGGTCGTTTTTCTTGCGCTTCGGGAATGGGACCAGTTCGAGTTGTGGACGTGTGTGGCCCGCCGCGAGGCGCTGCGGATTTTCTTGAGTAATTTGGTCATTTTTCGATCTTTTCGTTGGGTGGTAATGACGGGCCAGGTTCATCCCAAAAGGAACGGCTCTGCATCCGCAGGATCGAAACGAAGTGGAGAAGGGCATAGCCCTTGCAGGGCCGCGACGTTGGGTTAACCGTGCAGTCCAGGATTGCCTATCCATGAAACGGGCCGGGAAAATTGCCGATGCGGAAAAGCCCGACAGCACTAAACGAAGTATCTCGGCAGCGGGGCCAATGAACATCAACCATTCTTGCGACGTGCGAGGCCAAGCAAACTACCCACGATATTCAAATTGCCCGCCCTAAAACGCTTGGTCATAGCCCGCAACGCGCCGCCCGGATTTCGGATCGGGCTGGTGGGATGGTCGCGGTTAGCGTCGATCAGGAAAACGCATAGTGTCGCACCGTCCAGACCAATAGCCTCAATCGCTTTGGCCCAAGCATCGTGATTGATCCCCAAGGGACAAATCCTCATCGCAGCGGCGTCCATCATGTGAATGTCTTGTAAGCGTGACGCTGTTCCACGACAGGTGCTGATGGCGTCCTGCATGTCCTCACTCGCCAAATTGAAAAGGCGCTCTGGGTTCAACAATCGTGCGATTTCGGCTTTACTCGGCCCCTCGCCGCCTTCCTCCTTCTTTTCTAAGCAGTCTTCTGGGCCTACGGGCCCAGAACAGTGTTCCTTAACGTGTGTGGGCTTGCCCACACTCCTTTCGTTTACGCTTGCGTTACAAAATACAGATTTAGAATCTTGGTTGTTCTCTTGTATAAAGCAGGGGAAGTTTTCTTCCGCCATACCGGAAGAATCACGACATGATTTATGGATAATCTCCATATTTTCGCACAGAGTCTTTGCATCTTCGACGTGGGTTTCGAGGTCGTCCATTGGCATCGTCGCGAGACGCGCTGCGGTGGGCCATGCCTCATATACTCTGTGAAGCTCAATCAAACGCGGGTGTGACAAGGCGTCAGGTGTCGCGTCACGATGGCACTGCATGATGTAGCGTACAAAAGTGCTGCGCCGGTTGCGCAGCTCCTTGCGCAATTTGCGGTCGGCGGCCAGTTGTTCCTTCAACTGCATCAAGTCCGGTACAAGCGCGATCAACCTTGAAAAGACAATGCCACATCCTCCGAAGGGCGACCGTGACCCGTTGCCTTTGACGCGCTTTTCTATCAGCCCAGCCGCATGAAGGGCCGCTTCATCGTTACGAAGAGCGCGGGCTGTTTTATGCAACGCCTCGGCTGTTTGGTCCTGTGGGGCGAAAAAAACGGGTTCGCGTGATGGATCTGTCCACGCTGCGGGTGCAGTCTGTTTCATCATGTAAAGAAGGGCGTGCAAACGTCCTCCGCGAAGCCCCAGCACGGGGGCCAATTCGATCAGTAGTTGTTCAACGGTAAAACGCTGATGGCCCTGTGGTAGCGTTGGGTAGGTCTGTGTGGTCATGGTTCTGTCCTTGCTCGGTTGTTAAACAAGGCGGCTGCGGACAATTCTTCTTCTGTCGCACAAGTGCGTTTTTTGTTGCCAGCATGTCGGGAGGCTGCTAAAACCAGATCAACAGTATCTTGATGACCGTAAGGAATTCCCGTTCCTTGGTTCTAGAACCCCCCCCGTTAGGTTTCCGCCTTGCGGGGGTTTCTAATTCTAGTGTGTTTTTCTCCTTCCAAATTCGAATCTCGACGCAGTGACAGAATACAAGGTATTGGCTTCGCGGCCATGCCATCATCTGTATGTTGCGCCTTGGACTAGACCTTGCGGTTCATTGAAGGACCAAGCCAAGATGCAAAAATCGCTCCCACACAAATGCGTTTTTTTGCTTGATTGCGATGTCAGGGAGGTGGTAGAACGGTGCCTGAAAGATTAGTTGGGACACATAGGAACGCCAATTCCATGTTCTAAGACCCCCCCTCGTAAGGTTCCCACCTTGCGGGGGGTTTTCTTTTTGGGGCTGACTGCTCTTGCCTCCTGTTGATTCTTATATATTTGTGCAACAGGCATACTATGGGTTGATGCTTGCCGCAATTCTTGTGTGATAGGAAGTAGCGGTAACTATAGCTAGTATGAAACCCATTCGTTGCCGTATTCGCCCTGATAGGACCGCCATTCGACCCCCACGCCTCTGCGGCGGCTCGGTGGGTGGCACGATCGTTGCGGGATCGCCCAAGTCGGCACTTCGCCTAGGCCAACGCGGGCGTAGGTGAACTCGCCCTGTTGCCCATACGTGCCTTTTTGGCCGTAAAAGGACACCTCACAGTCACCTTCACTGCCATGTTCACGGTGCGAAAAAGACCGAATGTCCCAGACGACAATCGAGCGCACGAAGTCAAATTCAGGACCGCTTATGTCAATATCGGCACGTTCCTCTTGGGTAAGGCGGGTCTGATGCCGGAGAGTGCAAAATCCTACGTTAAGGCGGTTTGATCACTTTTTTGGCCACCTGTATTCGCCGGTGAGAAGGATGTGGGCCCATCCGAGTGGCGAGACGTGCGCTAGCAGATCTGGTGAACAATCCAGACGGTCGCGTTGGCGCGCCGTGACAGCTTGGCCAAGGTGCTTGGTGTTCCAGTAAATGATGATAGCGGCGAGCAGGTTCAGCCCGGCCATTCGGAAGTGCTGGCCTTGGGCTGTTCGATCACGGATTTCACCTTGGCGACCAATGCGCAGGGCGTTTTTTAGCGCATGATGCGCTTCGCCCTTATTCAGGCCGATTTGGGCACGGCGTTGCATGTCGGCATCCAGTAGCCAATCGATGATGAACAGCGTCCGTTCAATCCGGCCGATTTCGCGCAATGCGACCGCAAGTTCATGCTGTCGGGGATATGCAGCGAATTTTCGCAAGAGTTGGCTTGGCGGCATCGCGCCCGCCACCATGGTGGCCGCTGCGCGTAGGATGTCGGGCCAGTTCGAGCTGATGACAGGTTCCCTGACCTTGCCGCCTATCAAGCCCGTCAGCTCTTTCGGGCAGGATGCCGGATTGAAGAGGTAGAGGCGCTTGGATGGCAGATCCCGGATGCGGGGGATGAACTGAAAGCCCAGAAGGGCGGTGACGGCGAAGACGTGGTCGGTGAAGCCGCCCGTGTCGGCATACTGTTCGCGGATTTTCTGGCCTGCGTCTGTCATCATCAGGCCGTCCAGGATGTAAGGGGCCTCGTTCACTGTGGCCGGGATGGTCTGGGTGGCGAAAGGGCCGAACTGATCGGAGACATGGGTATAGGCCTTCAGACCGGGTTCATGGCCGTATTTGGCGTTGATCAGATTCATCGCTTCGCCCTGGCGCGTGGTGGGGAAGAATTGCCCGTCGCTCGAAGCGGTCTGCCCTGCGCCCCAAAACCGGGCCATCGGCAAGGCAGATTGACCTTCGATCACCATGGCCAAGGCGCGTGCCATCGCCTCGCTTTCCACATGCCAGCGCGACAAGCGTGAGAGCTGGAAATAATCATGGGTGTTCGTGGCCCCAGCCATTTTGCTGAGGCCAAGGTTCAGCCCTTCAGCCAGCAGCACGTTCAACATGCCGACCCTGTCTTTGCATGGAACGCCGGTGCGCAGATGGGTGAAGGCCTCGGTAAAGCCGATCTCGTCATCCACTTCGAGCAGCAGGTCGGTGATCCTGATCTCTGGCAGGCGTTTGTAAAGATCGAGCACCATGGCGTCCGCCTCTTCGGGAACATCGGCAGTTAAGCGGTCGATCTTGAGCACACCATCTTCGATTGAGCCTCCCGGAATGGCACCCGCCCTGGCGGCGCGGGCCAGTCGCTGCAAGCCATCAGCCAAACGAGATTTTCGATCCGCGAGCCAGAGTTCCGGTTCAAACGGCATGGCCAGTTTTGGCGTGGCCCTGGCAACTTCTGTCGGAACCAGCGCGTCCTTGAGATCGCCATACCGACGGGAATGTGTGAGCCAGATGTCGCCGGCACGGAATGCGTCGCGCAGGTGGCACAGGACCGCCACCTCCCAAAGCCGGTTCCCATCGTCGTGATTCAAGTGTCGATGCCATTTCGAAGCCCGGCGCAGAAAGGTCAGTGGCCGGGTAGTCGTCGTTTCCGTACCCGCGACGATGTCGGCGGCGGCAAGCAACGGTTCGGCCACCGGCGCCGCCTGAATATCGAGCGCCCGCAGCATGCGCGGCGCATAGCGTCGGAAGCGATGATACCCGTGAACAACATGTGCCAGTGGATCAGCCGCCAATGTGTCGGTCAGTTGGGCGGCGGCGGAAACAAGCCCCCTCAGCGATGACCAGCCTCCGGCGTTTTGAATGGCCTCGATCAGGGAGACCTGATCTTCATGTGCTTCCAGCAGAGCTGATCCAAAATTTGAGAAGCCCTGCAAGGTGTCTTTCAAAGCAGCCTTGGCGTCATCTGCCCGAGCATCGCATACGCGTTTTGCCTCGCGCCACGTCTTCCCCACAATCCGGTCATGGCTTTCGACCACGGCATCGGCAATGGCACTGCTCCATTCCAGAGCGCAGACCGCGAGGATGGCAAGGCGGCGGTCGCCGGAGATATCCCGCAGATCTCCGGCGAAGTAACGTTCACCTTGCCGTCGGAGGCGCGCGATACGGTGGGGCGGCACACCCGACAGGACGGTTCGGTCCACGGCCATGGTCTGCAAGAATTCCAACCGGTCGAGCAGCCGGTTCATTTCGGCCGAGTTCTGGCCCACCTCAAACTGGCGCAGCCAGACAAAGCGGGTGACAGAACCGTCCGCCATTTCCGTCAGCAAGGCGTCAAGTCGGCTGCACATCTCATCATCCAGCCGGTCGGCAATCCGAGCGTCGATCCGTCGCTCTGCAGCAACGAGTGCATCCGCGCAAAGGCGTTCGATAACCGTGATCCCCGGGAGAATGGTCTGGGTCGCCCGGCATTGTTCCACGAAACGCCGCGCCAAGTCCTCGTTCGACCGGGCAGTTTCGGCTGTTCTCTCAAGCCAGACCTTCAGGTCTCTCGACCCTCGGCCAGTGAACATCTTGTAGCTATAGAGACCCCGCAGGGCCGCCAGATGTTCATGACGCGTTTCTTCGCGGCTTGCATATCCAGCCAGATCGTCTGACTTCAGCCCAAGCTGCGCAGCCAGGAAGCGCGTGATCTCCATTGGAATGACCTCGCCCGGGGTCAACAAACGACCGGGATAGCGCAATGCGCAAAGCTGGAGAGCAAACCCAAAACGATTGTGGGGGCGGCGGCGGGCGCGGATGATTTCCAGATCGTCGTCCGCAAGGGTGTAGTGGCGCAACATCGCCGTTTCATCGGTCGGAAGATCAAAAAGTACTGAGCGCTGACGCTCGGTGAGGATAGTACGATGCGCCATGTTTCTTTTGCTTTCCGCTTATGGTTTGCGTATTGATGATTAAGATACTGAATAAGGAATAGTTCGGATGACTGAAAGCGCGTCGTTTTCCAGATCGTCTCAAACGAACGTTTGTGAAACATGCTGATCGGCTATGCACGTGTTTCGAAAGCTGACGGCAGTCAGTCCCTTGACTTGCAACGGGATGCCTTGACCGCAGCGGGCGTTGAAGACGAACAGATTTACTCGGACCTGGCGTCCGGCAAGAAGGATGACCGATCTGGTCTGGAGGCTTGCCTCAAGGCATTGCGTGAAGGCGATGTTCTGGTTGTGTGGAAACTCGACCGATTGGGCCGCAGCCTGCATCACCTGGTCAAGACTGTCAGCATGCTGTCCGAGCGCGGCGTTGGCCTCAAAGTGCTCACCGGGCAAGGCGCGCAGATCGATACCACGACTGCGGCTGGTCGCCTTTCATTTGGTATCTTTGCGGCTCTGGCCGAATTTGAAAGCGAGTTGATCCGCGAACGCACAATGGCCGGGCTCCAAGCCGCCCGCGCCCGTGGCAGGAAAGGTGGCAGGAAGTTTGCGCTGACAAAGACGCAGGTCCGCATGGCCCAAGCTGCCATGGCCAGCCGCGACACATCGGTTTCAGAGCTCTGCAAAGATCTCGGGGTGAAACCAGTCACGCTCTACAGATATGTCGATCCGAACGGCAATCTACGCGATTACGGGAAACGAGTTCTCAGCGCTTAGCGTAGGATCCTGCACTCTCCGGCATCAGACCCCAAGATCGGTTACGCCCGCGTCAGCTCAACAAGTCAGGATCTCGAAATCCAGAAAGCCAAACTGAAGGCGGCAGGCTGTGAAATTGTCCGCGCCGAAACCGGCTCTGGAGCATCCCGTGACGGTCGCACCGAACTGGCAACCGTCCTGGAGTTTTTGCGTGCAGGTGACGAGCTGGTCGTGCATCGCCTCGACCGCCTTGGGCGGTCAACCCGAGACGTTCTGAATCTGGTGCATGAGTTGGATGCGAAGGGCGCGTCGTTGCGTATCCTTGAACCCGAGGTGACGACGGCCGGCGACATGGGGCGCATGGTGATCACTGTCCTCGGCATGGTCGCTGACATGGAGCTGAAGTTCATTCGCGACCGCCAACGCGCAGGGATCAACGCCGCAAAGGGCAAGGGGATCTACAAGGGGCGGCAGAAGAAGGTCGATGACGCTGAAATTCAGAGACTGGCTGCAGCGGGCACATCCAAAGCCCAGATTGCCCGAGACCTGGGGGTTTCGCGCATGACCGTATATAGAGCGCTGGATACAGGAAGTGCCAAAGCGGACGCAGACCCGGATTAGGTCCGCTGGCTGCTATGCGGACTTAGCTGCCTTTCGTCTTCCTGCTCTCAACGTCCGCAGTGGGTCGATGACAAAATCGATTAATTCTGCGACACTAAAAACCTTTAGGCTTTTTGAAATAGGTGATCGGCCTATGACTATCATCAGCAATTAGGGTGATTATTTCGACCTATGCTGCCATCACGACTGATACGGCCAAGCCGTCCAGCTCAACTACCCACCCTCGGTCAATCAGCTCGTTATACATTTGGTCGCGATCAAAAACAGATATTGGCGTTCGGAGTGCACTTAAGGCATCCGCAACCGTTCGCTCAACCACTGAAAACTGCTCGTTGGCCAAGGATCGTGTATCTTCAATCAAGTAATAGTCACTATTAATTTTGGAAAGACGCAGATAAGGACGCTCCTCTCTTTCCCAGCAGTCTATCCAATTCTGAATCCTGTTACCAAAGAAGCTCAAAAAGTCACTATCCGCGTTGATCCCTAGCGGCTGAGCACTACTAAAATGATAGGCAATTTCGTCATGGCTCCGGGAAAATGGGAAAATATCTAAATAGTGCCTAAACGGTTTCACCTCATCTACCCCAAAGCTCTCTGGATCGCTATGATAGGGGCTATACCTGTCAAATCTGATGGGGCCGAAACCTTCCGGTGGAGACAGGTGAGAGATAGCTGGAATAATCTCTATGATACCCTCAAAATCGGCACGACTTTCACCTGGGAAGCCATATAAGTAATTCCAGGAAACATATATTCCTGCCTCCATACAGTTCCGTAAGAGCGCTATATTCTTCGCTCCTGTAGTTCCCTTTCTCATTTCTTTAAGGGTTCGGGTTGAGAGGCTCTCGATTCCAGGTTGAATCGCCTTAATACCGCAGGATGTAAGCTCATTTATCTCAGCTTCAGTAAGGTTAGCCTTCACCTCGAAGAAATATGATGGTCCAAGTCCCGACTCCATAATTGCAGTAGGCACATCAAGCTTTCGTTTTACAGGCAGAATATTGTCGGCCGCTTGCATCCAACTTGGACTATACTTCTCAACCAATTTAGCCAGCTCGGTCGAAAGCCTCTCCTGGCTTTTGTAACGTGCTGTCATGCCGTTAGAGTTAAGGCCGCAAAAAGTGCAGTGCTGTTTCGCGCCCCACCAACAACCTCGAGAAGCTTCAAATACAATTTTTGGCGCAGGTTCGGGAAATCTTGAAGTGGAGTTCGCCGCAACGTATTCTCCATAATCAGGAATGGGGATACTATCCATATGCTCCACCGGAGTGCACCGAACAACCGCGGGAGTGGGAGCTGCCGTTCTAACCTCGTTCAGCACCGCCTGACAGTATGCAGGAAAATCGTTATCACTCTCTCCAGAAAAAATTGCGTCAACATGAGGAAGATTTTTAGACCAAGCACTCCCCATTGGCCAATCAAAATTGGCGCCGCCAAAGACGATCTTCACATCCGGCGCTCGTCTACGAATTATCTTAGAAATGGCAATGATAGGGTTTGTCTGCTGAAAAGTACTAGAAAAACCAATAATTTTGGGAGACCCAGAAAGGAGATTGTCGCACGTCTCCTCGAGAAACTGAGGAATTCTATCCAGAATGTTCTGAACGAAAGCAATGTCGCGGGAAATCACGCGAGTAATTCCCAGCGTATTTCTAGATTTACACGACAAAACCTGAGTTTCACGAGACAAGCACTTCAAAACGTAGTCTTCGGCTAGTGCTTGTTCAGGATAGGCTTCACGAACGAAGGAAAGCTCCCCAAGGAAAGGATACTCTTCACAGGACGCTAATAAAAAGTATTCATTTTCACCGATTAAGTCTCTAAATCTTAAGGAGGCATAGTCAACTACACAAGAGATACCACGCGCCTCACACCCCGCTTTAAGTATGCTTGTTCCAAGCGAAGGTATGCTCGTGAACGCGTAGGGAGGAACGCAAATTTTAACGTCCACGCTCTCACCTCTCCAATTAGACAATCAGCGAATTGGAATTGGATAAGGAACTGGAATGATCGACGACACTGTGTCGTCCGCCATAGTCGATGCTGGTGCAGTCGCAGCCTTCAACTTCTCAGCGTCGTCATCGCTTACATCGCCGCCATACTCCGCAATCGCGCTCTTGGGGTCGGATGCAAATTTTACCCGAAAATCGCTATCGCTGTTTAGTCGTTTCTGGAGTTCTTCAGGTTTGAAATCAGACATTTTTTGCCCCTCAGATTTACCGTGTTGCGTCAGGATGACGTCAGGTAAGAAGCGAGTCAAGTTTTCCTTGTTGCAGCCGCTTGCCGGACTTGAACGCGCTCCAAACGAGAATTTGCAGACCGAAGGTTTTCCAGACAGCGAGGTCGATGGTCTCAAACGACTTGGATACGTGTGTTAAAGACACTCTTTTGCAAGTCGATCAGTGGTTTAGCTGACGTTCATTCGCAGCGTAACATCGGTTACTCTGGGCTCCCTCAAGCCGTTCGCTGCGATCTGCGCGAACGGCTGCTTCGACGCTGCGGCCGTTCACTGAACCGTCTGTGACAGGCTGCTGAACTTATTTGTGAAAAACGACAAAAGGCTTGTCGGCAAGCGACTGACTGCCGCAAAAAGGGTCGTTTTTGCGGCAAAATGGACTGGTCATAAACCTGTCAGAACCGCGCCAGTTCTGCCGATAGTTTTTGGCCGCGCTAAGTCGCTGATCCTTCCTGCGAGGGGCAGGGGGGCAGAATCCACCGTATTTGGCATGAAAGTTGTGGCAGTGGGACCAGCACCAGCCGGTCGCGCTTCATCATCGACAGCCGATGGCAAACACTTTCGATTGTATCAGTGTGATCCACGACAGTCAGTCGAAGGGCGGATGGTCATTCCTACGCCGAGAGTGGGTGACGCAGGAAATGCTCGTCCATAGCCTTTCCCAACACTTTCAGCCTCGCATCTCGCGCAAGCTGGCGCACATCGGACCCGTCCTTCCATGAAATAGGCCTTTTTGTCCGTTTGAGCTTCTCGACTTCGAGAAAGGTAATTGCGTCCGGTTCAAACGTACCCGTTGTCCAAATCATGTACTCCTGATGACGCTCGCTCAGATGCGGCATTCTAGAAAGATGGCTCTGGAAGACCGGAAGCTTCTTTAGCCAGTGCTCAACCTCGGACAGCGCAACGGTGCCTCCTGGCGCTCTGCCCTTGCATTCGATGAGCCTGATCCTGTCCTCGGTTACACATTGAACGTCGATGTCCGCGCTTTCTCCTGTTTTGGCATGTTTGGCGCTGATGCCCATTTCCAAGCCTCCACCAAACGTCTTCTTTGCTAAGTGCACGACGATTAACTCGAACAGGATGCCGCGCATGTTTCCGGCTGCCCCCTCAATCTCCGACAGACTGTCGAGCAGAGTGTAGAGTTTCTCAGGGTTGTTGATGGCAATGCCAGCGGCATTCTTGAGAGTGGCGGTCAGCGCCATGATTGCAGCGCCAACCTTGTTTCCAAAGAGGTTCGAAGGCGTGCCGGGTATGATCCCTGCCTTATGGCACAGGGTGAGGGCTTCGCCTGTAAAGCTCTCTGCCATCAACAAGGGGAGGATGTCGCCGCTGCGTGAGGTCTGTCTGTAGAGTACAGCCTTTCGGAGGAAGTACCGTACAGCCTCAGCGTCCATCCTGATGTCACTGAACACGTCGGCAACGAAGAATCCGTTCTGCGATTTGGGGCCGCGCAGGGGCATGAGGTAGCTTGGCCCCGTCAAATCCCACTTGAATTGACCGACCATGCGCGGATGGTCTTCACCCCGTATCGCGATCTTATCGTAGCTGGCAAAGCCGTTCTTGCGAACCCATTCGCGCAATCCATCGAGGATGACCCCTTCAACCAGAGACCGGGTACGAATGACAGAGGACGGTTCCGGATGTGCTACTGCATATTCGTTCGCGACATAGCAGGGGCCAAGTTCAGCCAGGTCCTGGACGGCAATAACACCCAGATCAACCAGCATCTTCGCAACGCTTTCCGTTGGAATCTGGCGCTTCAGCGCTACAGGCGCGCCGCTGATGACGGCAAACTCATCCTGGGGGACGATGCCTCCTCGTGCCATGAACGCGTCGATGGCGAGACCGTAGATCGAGCCGGTCGCACGCAGGTCACGCTGCAAGTTGGACCAGTAGCGTTCCGTGTTGCGTTGTTCTTCGAGATAGAAGAAACCTTCACGCTTCGGCAGGAGAAATAGAGGGTATTTTCGGATGGGTGGTCGGGCTCGCGCTAAGCGTTGCCGTGCCGCTTCTGCCTTGATGCCAGTCTTTGAGGCCAGCTTTTCCGCTAGTGCCGCCGCTCTGGTCGGACCGTCCTGTTTGAGTAGCGCTTCGATCTCAGACATAAAGTGTCACACTGCTTAATTTATTAATATTACATCCTTGCACTGGGCGGCTTTTTTTGAAAGGAAGTTTTACCTAAATTAATCAATGTGTTGCAGTCTGATGAAATGCATTACGTGTCACTGTACCCCCCTTTTGCTGGTCACAAACTGTCTGGCTGGCTCCTCCCTCGTCCAGAGCAGAGGCCACCGTATTTGACTTGAACAGGGATCTTTCAGATAGCAGCAGCGATCTGTTGCATGTGGCCAAGGATTTCTTCGATGCGGGGATTCCCGATGGGTTGGCGGTGCTTCGACTTCAGATAGACACCAGGAGTATGGATAGCGTTTTGAGCGCGGTGTAGGCCAGTCCCGTGCAATGCCCCTTGGGAAACCGCTCTTTGAAGGGCCACCTTTGATCTTTCGCTGTCATGAGCAATATGGTTTCGAAGGGCAATCCAAAGATTGATGATAGCCATCTGTTGCCCGGTAAGGGCCGTTATGCCCGCCATGTTGGCTGTGGTGACCCATCGCTTCGCGCCTTTCTTCAGAACTTGGGCATTGCTGAACGTGATGTTGTTCCCATCGTTGTCGATGAGCGAGATGATCGTCGCTCGATCAATGCTGGTTGGAGCCGTGTACGAGGCATATCGGTTCAAGATTTGCTTTTGCTTGTCCGTTAAGTCTTGGTTGAGAGCGTGTTTCAGGTGAATAGCAAACTGGCTGGGATCACGGTTGATGTAGGCCACGATCAAGTCGCTCAAAAAGCTCTCCCACAACGTGGCGGCCGAAATCATCGTCGACGCACTCAAGCGAGTAACATCTGCAGCGGAATGCAATGAAGCTTTGACGGTGTGGTAGAATGCAATCGCTTCCGTCAGTTGCGCATCGAAGGAAGCGCGTACACGAGCGGGGTCCATTGTGCGCAAACTTTCTCTCCCTATGAATTCTAAAAAAGTTACCAGCTTGTGCCGATACGGATTGTGCCTACACTCTGCAGGCCATGGATGATGCAAATTTTTTCAAGCTTCGCAAATCAGGAAAGACCTATATTTCCAGGGTCTTCAAGTTCGATGAAAGGCACGTAGAGCGCTTCCGGCATGTACGAATGGTCATAGAAGGATCGGACAGTCTTCATTTCGGAGAAATTGAAGGCGCGATGTGTTTGCGACTGACGGGAGAAAAGCGAAAGACGCAGGTTACGGCTTTGGTGTCGCAGGATGATCAGCAGGTGCGACGAGTATCGTTGCAGACCTATCAGTCTCGGAAAAATGACTGGATACAGGGCTACGAGGAAAATGAGTTTACCTTCCGTGGGGACGAACTCAAACGGCTTTTGGCCTTCCTTCACCAAATCAATTTCGTGGACCTCTCCAACGAGGAAAACTTCCAAATCGAGGACATCTCTCAAGGAGAAGGCCCAAAGGCCATTATTGACGCGTCTGAGCGCGGTGTTGTCGAGCAAGTACGACAGATGGATACTGGACAGCGAGAAACCATTCTGGAAGCACTACGCGGCTCTCTGACATCAGATGAAATTAATCTACTGCTCGGACGTCGACAGGGTCTGCAAGTGTTCACGGATCGCCTAAAAGCTGGTGATTGGGCGGAGACAGATTGGCAGAATTTTTTCGAGCGCGAACAGTGGGTTTTTGGATATGGACTCGATTACCGTATCATGCGCCAATTCGGGCGCGAGATGGTAGTTGGAAGCGGTGGCGGGACTGATAACCGGAACAAGCCGATTGTTGATTTCCTCGGTACGTTCACAGACTACACGGTCCTTGTCGAGATTAAGCGACCCGATACCAAGATTTTCAAACCGTCGAAGGGAGGCCGGGCCGGGACATGGGAATTCAGTACAGAATTCACAAGCGCGGTATCACAGATCATCCAACAGAAGGCGGAGTGGTTGTCATTTGCTCAGAGCGGTGACCACTGGAACAAGGACGGAGACAAGCTTGCGGCTCGGACACGAAATGCCAAATCGGTGCTAGTCATTGGCTCCCGGAAGGAATTTGCCGAAGATGAACGAGGGGCACAGATCATGCGCGACACATTCGAGCTGTTTCGGCGCGAATGCCGTACCATCGACATCCTGACATTTGACGAACTGCACGATAGAGCGGCGTTCATACTGCGTAGCGATTGACTAAGTGACGTCTGAAGCCGTCTCTTCTCCAAGGACTCACAACCGTGGTGCATCCGCCCCTTTAGGGGCGTCCGCGCGAAGCGCCGGGCCTGTCGGCGGGTAGCCTTTTGGTTGCCCGCCAACAGGTCACCCTGAAACCGCCCACCACCAAGATCAGACCGAAACACAAAAAGGCCCCCGCCTGCTGACGGGGGCCTCGATTGTTCGGCGGCGCGGGCTGTTACTCGGCGGCCATCCGGTCGGCCTGCGCGGTGCGGGTCATGATGTAATCCACGGCCTTCTGGGCCTCGGACGCGGCGCGGAATATCGCGCGGCTGTCTTCCTTCATCGCCTCAAGCCATCCTTCGACATAGGCCGCGCTCTGGTCGAATTCGGGCTCTACCCCGATCTGCGCGCAAAGCATGCAGTTGCCGATTTCCGCGACCAGCTCCTCGAACGCGTAGGCCTTGCGGTCATTGAACCGGCCCAAGCGGTCAAGCCGCTTTGTCGCCCCTGTCCAGTGGGTCAGCTCATGCGCCAAGGTGCCGTAATATCCTGCGGCCCTGTGAAAGGTCGCGATCGGCGGCATGTGGATGCGGTCGGTCTTGATGTTGTAATAGGCGCGCGGCTCCTCGGTCACGTCGATCTGCGCGCCAGTCACGGCAAAGAACGCCTCCAGCTCGGGATCGGCCACGGTACCAAGATCACGGGGCGGGTCGGGCAGGATATAGAATTCAGCGGGTAGGCCCTCGATCTGATCGGCATTGAACACGCGGTAGGCCTTGGCATAGGGGATCTGGCGCTCCTCGCCGTTTTCGTCCTCGCGCTCGACCGTGCCGTATTTCACCACTGTTGCGGATTTCTCGCCCTTGCGGACATGACCCCCAAGCTGCTTGGCCTGATTGAACGTCATCCAGCGAGCTGAGCTGTAATCCTTGGCCATCGCCGTGGCCCAAAGCATCAGGATGTTGATGCCCCGATAGGCTTCGCCGTTGAACCGTTCCGGCAAGCTGACCGATACCCCGCCACCGGTCCACGGCTTACGCCAGGGCGGCGTTCCAGCCTCGATCTGCGCGATGATCTGATTTGTAACATGGGAATAAACGTCAAACTTCTCTGCGGTCATTTGTGACCCTCCTTTGAGTGACGCGGGCCGGGTCTCTTTCCCTTTCCGCCGATGGGCGGGCCTTCCTGTTCTGATCTTTGGAATGCCCATGCATTCCGAAGGGCAGAGCAGGTAAGGGCAAAGCCCGTCCTGCGGCCTGGCGGGGCCGTGACAACCGGGTGGAGGGCGTGAATTTGGGAGGGAACCGCGTGCCTGCGCGTGGGAGGAACCGGAATTCTCGACCGGAACCGACGCCGCAGGCGGCGCTTGCCGGTTTTCTCGGACCTGACAGGATGGCAGGCGGATCAACAGGATTTGGAACCTGTCAGGGCCGGGGTGAGTGGGTGTCAGCCCGTCGAACCCCTGCCCTGTCTATCGCTCAAAGCGAGACCGGCGTGCGCCGGGATCACTGAACTCTATCGAGCCATATCTACTCGATAATATACGATTGATGCCTTTGTTAGATTCAGGCACAAGACGACCATCATTGTTTCTGTTGGTATGCGCGATGAACCAGACGATTGACCTCGAACTAAACGTCACCACCGAACAAGGCCTTCGGGCACTTGCTGAGGAGGGACACACGGTCGAAGTGCTGTGCAAAGCCGATCCTGAACGCAAGGGACCAAGCTGGTACGGCCTGTGGATCATGCGGACGGTTGGGAGTGATGGGCAGGAGAAAATCCTTGTCACTGCCAGAACGCGCGTGACGCAGAATGCGATCAGGGTGCGCGAATTCAAGACGGCAACCGGCGTGATTTCATTCCTTGTTGGTGTCGGGTTCTCTCAGGCGAGCATTCCCATGAAGAATGGGGAAACGACCTCTCATCGCCTCGTCAGTGACTGAGACCTGGATCACGGTCGATGTCCCTATCCTTCTCGACCTCCTGATCCTTCTCCTGGTCGCGCTCGTCCTCAATTTCTAGCCGCTCGCGCGGTTTGTTCATCACATCCTTCAGCCGCTCGTTGACGGACGGCTTGCGCGCCTCGCGGCTTGTGTCTTCGCCTAGATCATACTCGCTGTGACCGTCCAGCTTGTGAACCGCCGCCTGGCCGTCGCGCCCGGCGTCCTTCTCCATGATCTCCTTCAGCCGCTCTCGCGCGTAATTGCGGCCTTCCGGCTTTTGCGTGTCGTCTTGGTCCCGTGACCGGCCCACGACCTGCGACAACCGCTCCCGGAAATCCCCCGGATTGCGTTCACCGCGTTCTTTCGAGGTCGAGGCCCGGAGTGCCGCCAGACCGGCAGAAATGCGGCCTTGCCCGGCCTCGCGCTCGATACCGTAGGTCTCCCGCGCGATATCCAGCCGCTCACGCATTTCGCGGAAGGCGGCGCGGGCTTGGCGAGCGGCATGGACAACCGCGCCGCGCTCGGTGACCGGGACGTATTCCCGGCCCTGACGCTCGGCCATCGCCTTCGCCCGCCGCTCCATGGAATTGGCCGCTGGCCCCAGCTTCAGCTCGGGGTCGCGGTCCAGCTCCTCGGCCGTCAGCTTGTCGCCTCGATCCAGCGCCGTCTCGCGCTGCTTCTCAAGCGACCGGTGATCGACGCGCTCGACCTCACCGACACGCTCCAGCGCGCGGTTCTGCAACTCGGCCCAGAGACCGCGCATCTGCTCGATCTCGACGCCGCCAGTCTTCGCGGAATCGAGCACGCGCGTCTTGGCAGTAAAGCCCCCGGCTTCCAGCTTCCGGGTGGAGGTCAGAACATGAGCGTGATGGTTACGCTGATCGCCTTCGCGGTGGGGCGCATGGATCGCCACATCGGCGGCCACGCCATAGCGGCTGACCAGTTCCTCGGCGAACTGACGGGTGATCTGCGACCGGTCCTCGGCGCTGATCTCGGAGGGCAGGGCCAGCTCCCATTCGCGGGCGGTGACGGAGTTACGGCGGGTCTCGCTGGCCTCGACCTCGTTCCAGAGGCGGGACCGGTCCGAGGCCCAGTCCGGGGCGTCCTTCGGGGTCAGGATGAAGGTCTCCTCGATGCCCTGCTTGCGGGTGTAATCGTGGACACGGCCTTCGCGCTGGCACTCGATGCGCTCCCCGACACGGTAGGCCGCGGCTGCCGTGGCGGAGCGCCCGGCGCTGCGTTTGATCGTCTTCACGGAGAGGTGGTAGCTGGCCATGCGCCCTCCCCTCGCCTGTGATGCAAACGCGCCCACGCGCCGGAGCTGATCCGTGCCGATGCCCTGACATTGGGCACCGGATCAGCCGTCTTTTCTTCGTAGGATCGCGCCCGGAACCGGCGCGGTCTGAGGGGAAAAGACAGCCCGCTTGAGGCGAGCCAACGGCTCGCCAAGGCGCGGGCTTGCCAGTGATCTGTCCCCAAATCCCCAGCCTCATGGGGGGCGGGATATGGGGGTAGATCACTGGCGGTTTGCCGGGGGCAAACCCGGTTCGTGTCGGCACCGTCAGGTCCGACGACACGAACCTCCCGCAAGGGAGACGCCAGCAGCAGACCGGCCCCCTCCGTGGGGCATCGGGCGAGACGCTGGCGCGACCTTGCGGGACGCGATCCAACCGCTGAGGTTGGGCTGGGATGGTTTGGAAGGGGCGGCACGCCCTTCCATGTCGATACGGTACGGATCGAAGGGGATGACCATCGGTCGGGGCGTGGCCCCAGAGAGATCGCACGCAAAGCTCGGAACCGCAGGTGAAGAGTTTGCATAAGTGCGCCCTTGTCCTTTACAGGCCTACGGGTAAGCGCTATCGCTCGATCTGACAAGACCAACCTGTCCACCTGCTCTTTTCAAAGATGGAGACGCGCATTGGCAGAGACCGAACTCGAACGGGCCGAAAAACGATACGCCCAGGCCAAGGCCCGTCTTCAGGCGCTGAAGAACCGGGAAGCCACCAGACAGCGCAAGCTCGACACGCGGCGCAAGGTGATCCTGGGCGGCGCGCTCATGGACTTGGCGGAACGCGATTCCGGGGCTGCCGCGATGCTCGACCGGCTGATCCGCAACCTGCCCCGTGAACAGGACCGCAAAGCATTCGCGGACTGGGGGGCGCCCACCGGGTCGGCCTCCCCTGCCCCGTCCAGCTCTGATCCGGAAACGCCGTCCTGATGCGGGGCGTGATGCGCGTCTTCGGAGGGCTGTTCCGGTTCTTCGGTCGTTTGATCTTCACGCCCATCCTGTTGGGCTGGATGATCGGCGCTGTCCTGTTCGGCGCGATGATCGGGGCGCTCGTGGCCACGCCCTTCGTCTTCGCCTTCTTTGACCAGCCGCCCGGTGAAAGCGCGGCGCAGTGGCTGGTCTTCGGTCCGTTCATTTTTGTCGGGGGCATCTTCGGGTTCCAATACTGGCGCATGGCCTCCGGGGCCGATGCCTTCTTCGGGCTGATCGGCGACAGCCACGGCTCCGCCCGGTTCGCCAACCGCAAGGAGCTGAAGAAGCTCCAGCGGGAAGACGGCCTTCTGATCGGGCGCAATCCGCACACCGGGCGGCTGCTGCGCTATGACGGTCCCGCCCATCTGATCACCCTCGCCCCGACGCGGGCCGGGAAAGGCGTCGGCACTGTGATCCCAAACCTGCTGGCGGCGGAACGCTCGGTTCTGGTCATCGACCCCAAGGGTGAGAATGCCCGGATCGCCGGGGAAGCCCGGCGGCGGTTCGGAACGGTCCATGTCCTCGATCCGTTTGAGGTCTCCGGGATGCCCTCTGCCGCCTACAACCCACTCGACCGGCTAACACCGGACAGCCTCGATCTGGGCGAGGATGCCGCCTCCCTGACAGAAGCCCTGGTCATGGACCCGCCGGGACAGGTGACGGAAGCGCATTGGAACGAGGAGGCCAAGGCCATCCTCGGCGGGCTGATCATGTTCTGTGTTTGCCACGAGGATCGCGACCGCCGGTCTCTTGCCACCGTCCGGGAATATCTCACCCTGCCCCCGGAAAAGTTCCGCGCGCTGCTGGAGCTGATGCAGGACAGTGATGCGGCGAGCGGGCTGATTGCCCGCGCCGCCAACCGCTTCCTCGGCAAGGCGGATCGCGAAGCGGCTTCGGTGCTATCCAACGCACAGCGTCACACCCATTTTCTCGACAGCCCGCGCATTGCCAAAGTGCTATCGCGGTCGGATTTCCACTTCTCCGATCTGCGCCACCGGGTCACCTCGGTGTTTCTGGTGCTGCCCCCGAACCGCATGGACGCCTACAGCCGCTGGCTGCGCCTTCTGGTCTCTCAGGCCCTTCAGGACATCGCACGGGACGCTGAGCGGCCTCAGAGCGCGTCAGAGGGCCGTTCTGAGCGCCTCAAGGCCCCTGCCCTCTTCCTGCTCGATGAATTCGCCGCCCTGGGCCGTTTGGAGGCCGTAGAACGCGCCATGGGGCTGATGGCGGGCTATGGGCTTCAGCTCTGGCCGATCCTGCAGGACATGAGCCAGCTCAAGGACCTCTATGGCGAACGGGCTGGCACCTTCATTGCTAATGCCGGGGTGCAACAGGTCTTCGGGGTGAATGACTTCGAGACGGCCAAGTGGCTGAGCCAGATGATGGGCCAGGAAACTGCCGGGTTCCAGACTGACAGCTTCAAGCCCGGTGATGGCCCCAGCTTCAGCAACAACCTCACGGGCCGCGATCTGCTCACTCCAGATGAAATCATGCAGCTCCGCCCGGAAAACCAGCTCCTGCGCGTGCAGGGGCACGCCACCGCCGTCGCGCAGAAGCTGCGCTACTACGCCGATCCCGAGTTCAAGGGACTGTTTGTCCCACAGGACCAGTAATCCGAAGGACGCCACTCGATGCCAGACCAACCCGACCTCCCTGCCCTCTCCGACGATGATCTGCGCGAAACACTCGATCTCATGGCAACGGCTGTCGCCAGCATGTCCGACAGGATTGACGATCTGACCGCCGTGGCGGACAAGCAGATCAAGGTTGCCACAGTGAATCGCCCCGAGTTTGTCGGAGACCATCAACTTAAGTAAGGATGATGGTTATGACAAAAAGCAAAATGGCAAATCGCTACTCGCCAGAGGTCCGCGCTCGCGCGGTCCGAATGGTGTTCGAGCATCAAGGCTCCTACGAAACGCAGGCGGGCGCGATCGCGGCCATTGCACCCAAGATCGGCTGTATTCCCCAAACCTTGAGCGGATGGGTCAAGCAGGCTGAGAAGGACAGCGGCATGCGCGACGGAGTGACAACCGAAGAGCGTGATCGCATCAAGACGCTGGAACGGGAAAACCGTGAGCTGCGCCAAGCGAATGAAATTCTCCGCAAGGCATCAGCTTATTTTGCGCAGGCGGAACTCGACCGCCCACTCAAGCGATGATCGGCTTCATTGATGATCAAAGGGCTGTTTACGGTGTCGAGTCAATCTGCAGGGTGTTGCCGATTGCGCCGTCAACTTATTACCATCGTCTGGCATGCCTCGCTGATCCGGCCAAAGCTTCTGCCCGGTATCAGCGGGATACAGAGCTGCGCCCGGAGATCAAACGTGTCTGGGATGAGAATTATCAGGTCTACGGGGTGCGCAAGGCCTGGCATCAGTTGAAACGTGAGGGCTTTGAGGTTGCAAGATGCACGGTGCAACGGTTGATGAAACAGATTGGCATCCGTGGGGCTGTGCGGGGCAAGGTGGTCAAAACAACCGTGCCTGACACGTCAGCGCCTTGTCCGCGTGACAAGGTGAACCGCGTGTTCCGAGCACCAGCTCCGAACCTTCTCTGGGTCAGCGATTTTACGTATGTGTCGACGTGGCAGGGCTTTGTCTATGTGGCCTTCGTCATCGATACGTTTGCTGATCGCATCGTCGGATGGCGGGTCTCACGATCCGCCAAAACGGACTTTGTTCTCGATGCTTTGGAGCAGGCCCTGCATGACCGACGGCCGGTCCAGAAAAGTGGATTGGTTCACCATTCGGATCGCGGCGGTCAATATTTGTCCATTCGTTACACCGAGCGTTTGGCTGAGGCTGGCATCGAACCGTCGGTAGGCAGCGTCGGGGATTCCTATGATAACGCCCTCGCTGAGACAATTAACGGTCTCTACAAAACAGAGCTGGTCCATCGCCAAGGACCGTGGCGCAACATGCAGGATCTGGAACTGGCCACCCTCGGCTGGGTCGATTGGTTCAACAACCGGCGTCTACTTGGTCCCATCGGAAACATCCCGCCAGCAGAGGCTGAACAGAACTTCTATGCACAGCACGACGTGCTCGATATGGTCGCGTGAAATGAAGCTATAGGTCTCCGGTAAATCCGGGGCGATTCACAGAAGCGCGGATCGCTGCCTTCGCTGCACGGGACCAAACCAATCCGAAAAAATACGGGGATCTTCTGGGCCAGACCCTCGACAGCCACCTGGGCGCAACGGCAGACGCAATGACCGAGATTGTCCGACGCCTTGGCGTCCAGACGGACAAGACCATCGGGGTCTTGGCCAGATCGGAAGATGACAGGTCCAAAGCCTATCGAGATGTGTTCGAACGGGAACAGAAAGCGGATCGTCTCAAAAGCCGCCTGCCTTGGTTTGGACTGGGTGCATTGGTTCTGGCCCTGGTGCTGACGGTGACGCTTCCCCGCTTCTTGGCCAGCAACGCTTCCACATGTGCTGTCCTCGGGGCGTCCTGGACCACGACAACCACGGGTGTCGATGCCTGCGTCTTCTATCGAAGGTGAGCGGTTATGTGATGGCGATGATCAGCTCTGACTCGGAAGCTGTGTGTTATATATGTGTTATAGAAGGTGTTACGAGAATCGCTATCTCCGCAACACACTGATTTCATTTCTTGATTCCACCACATTTTAGCCTGCCGGTGTGTAGAGTATCGAAGAAAGGTGGGTAGACTATCGAAGAAAGGTGTGTAGAGTATCGAACAATGCACGCCTCTGGTGGGCAGACTGTCGAATAATGGTGGGTAGATTATCGAATAATGGCACGGCCCCGAAAAAGAACAGCTTTGCTACCGCAGCGGCACACTGAGCCGGACCTGTTTGTCTGTGACATCCTGGATGCCACGCCTAAGAGTGACCGTGCTTCTATGGAACACCCCCTGTTCTCGCTCTCGGTCAAAAAGGACCTGGCCGCATTCGAGTACGAACAAGGCAACGTGAAGGTGAAGATCACGCCAGCGGCTGAGGAAGGCCGCGCAAATGTCTTCGACAGGGATATTCTGATTTATGTTCTGAGCCAACTCATGGCAGCGAAGAACGAAGGTCAGGAGATCGGTCGTCGTGTCCGGATTTCGGCCCATGATCTGCTGAAGGCCACAAACCGCCATACTACCGGACAGGCCTACGCAACGCTTCGACGTGCTCTCACCCGCCTTCAGTTTACGCAGATCGAAACGAACATTCATGACCACGGCATAGGTGAGTGGCGTTCGATTTCATTCATCACCGACGCGCGGATCGTCAAAGAGGACTCCACAGGACGCCTTCTTAGCGTCGAGCTGGAAATGGGTGACTGGCTCGTCAAGGCCATCGAGAACAAGAACGTGCTGACACTCAACAAAGCCTATTTCCAGCTCCGCAAACCCTTGGAACGGCGCTTGTATGAGTTGGCACGAAAGCACTGTGGAAAGCAGGATATCTGGCGGATCGGGTTGGATAAGCTGCAACACAAGACAGGCTCGACCTCTACAGCAAAAGAGTTCAAACGCCTTGTAAAAGCGATCTGCAGGGCGGATGAAGCGCAGTCCCACATGCCCGATTATCGCTTCAGGCTTTTGCATGATGTACTGGAAATTACTCCAAAGCCTGAGTTCTTAGAGATTTACGGCGATAGCCCGTCGTTCGCTTCAGAAGTATTGGTGCGTTTGTCCTCTGACGCTTACGATCAGGCTCGAAAGGCAGCCCCCACATGGGATGTCTACGCGCTTGAGCAGGAATGGCGGATGTGGATGAACGACCCACCACGTCACCCGGATGCCGCTTTTATAGGGTTTTGCCGGAAATGGTATGAGCGCAAGGGCAAGGCTCCATAACACTTAACAGATACCTGATACCTGATATCTGTTAAGTGTTGACAGTTATTGGTTGAGGGTTAAGGGTTACGGAAAAATGGAGGCAGGCCATGACGCAGGTTATCAGCGTAGTGCAAGAAAAGGGCGGCGCGGGAAAAACGACACTTCTGACGGCCATCGCAAGCCTGATGGTTCAGGATGGTGCAAGGGTCGCCGTGATTGACACAGACCCTCAGCGGCACTTGGAATCATGGGCAAAAAAAGAACAGACTGATCTCGACTGGCTATACGAAGAAGATGACGAAAAGCTTCTGCCAACCGTCAAGGCATTGAAGAAGGCTGATCCGCCGTATGACGCAATCTTTGTGGATACAGCAGGCTTCAAGTCGGCGATGGCAATGCACGCCATCGCGGCTGCCAATCTCATCCTGATACCATCGAAGGCCAACGAAGCTGACGCCAAGGGAGCCAAGCGAACCTATTCACATGTTCAAAGTGTTGCTGAGACAATGGAAAAAGAGATTCCGGCCCTGGTCGTGATGATGGACGTGGATACACAAACAAACATCACGCAGGCCATTGTCGATGCTCTCGATACCCAAAATGTGCCTCGGCTGAACGCCATGTGCGCGCATCGGACAGGATTCAAGGAAATGACCTCTACAGGGCAAGCCCCACAGGGATCGGCGCGACGGTCGGCTCAGTCGGTTCTGGCGGATTTGCAGGGCAGGGGCCTAATCAGTTTCTACAGGAGCGGGTCATGGCCAAAGTCAGCGTAAACCTTGACGACGATCTGGACGCAGACGACAGCTCAAAGAAGTTGAAGGCAATGGCGGCACCGTTACCAAGTGTCAGCAGAGCAAAGTCATTTGCTTTGAAGGACGCCCCGCGCGTCCAGTTCTCTTTCACGAATGTGCCAGAACCCATCAAGGAAGCCTTTGCATTCGAGGCGAAGAGGCGCGGGCTTACTAAGAAAGAACTTTTGTATGAATGCCTTAGGGCAGGAGGCATCGACATCCCTACCTCTGCAGAGATCGATGGCCGCAGAAGATAACAGATAACAGATAACAGTTATCAGGCTTTCCGAGAAAATTGGCTTGGAGTTGCCTAGATCAAATTCAATACCGCCTGTCGCGTTCGGGAGTGAACGTGCACCGCGTTGAGATGCTCTGTAAAATAGGTACTCAGGAGAGCCAGGAAGTCTCCATCCACTGGCATTCCGGCAACATCCGCAAAGCGCCTGTAGTTGATGTGTACGGGAAGGCCTTCAACTATATGATCTTCTGAAAGCCCGTTGTCCAAATCATGGGCAAAGAACTGCAGCTCTAATGCCCAGTCACCAATCGGAGCCCGGTCTTCCAACTCTTCCAGCCGGAGTGGTATGACGTTCCGCATGGTGAAAAGGTGATCTTGAACGTATTTCTCCGTTAGTCGACCGCCATGCGCTTCCACAGCGATTATCCGGTTTTCGGTGGCGTGTTTGAGTTCAGCATCACCCAATTTCTTCTGTGAGGTGTTGGTCGTAAAAACGGAGTCTCCAAAGCCTCGGAGACGCCATTGTGCCAAGTCTCCAGCTTCACGGAGCGCGATGCAATCAGTCAGTCTTTGCTCGATGACGCCGCGCGTCCCTGTGTTTCCAGCGGCAACACCAACGAGAAGCCGGTGCCCACCTTCAGCATCGATTGCCGGAAGGGGAGCTGTAAGCACGGTGTTGGTTTGAAGGCTGATGCGCAGCATTCGGTGCAAGAGCGCCCTCAGATATTGCCCTGCAGCACTTCGCGATGGGTCACTCAAACAGTCTAGCTCGGTAAGAATATCGACCAGAGCTCTGGCCGCGTGCCGCTCTTTCTTCTTCTTTGATGCGGCCCAGGCTGAATCAAGCGTGTCGACCGATTTTGCATTATTCAGGAACGGACTCATTCCAACGTCAAGGCCAGCTCGGTTGTATTCCGATGCCAGCCACAGAACCCGCTCGCCACGTGGTTCGAATTCGTAGGCATTTGTAAGCCGATGGTTGAACATCGCCTGTGCCGTTAGCTGGAAATGGAGCATGCACAGATAAGGAGGATGAAGGTCGTCTACAAAAAGTGTCCGAAGTTGGCTTTGCAGGTGGGAGTGTGCGAAATTTTGTGCCCTGACGCCTTTAGTTACGCCATGGGAAAGCGTTCTTCGAACATGATGGCGAGTTGGCTTTTGACGCGGTGCCACTCACGCACAGATCGCTTCCACTCGGCTGAAGTAGCATTGAGCGCCAAGTAGATCAACTTTGCCGCAGCTTCATCGCTCGGGAAGTGGCCGCGGGTTCGCACCGCACGCCGAATTTTCGAGTTCAGGGCTTCTATGGCATTTGTGGTGTAAATCAGTCGGCGCACTTCGGGCGGGTAGTCGAGAAACGGGATCACCTCGTTCCAGGCTCTGCGCCAGCTCGGTGCGATGGCCGGATAGCGCTTGGCCAGATCACTCTCCTCGAACTCGGCCAGCGCAGCCTCTGCTGCTTCGACGTCTAAGGCGGTGTAGACCGCCTTCAGGGCTGTCGCCACGGCCTTTCGGTCCTTGTAGCTGGCAAAGCTCATAGAGTGGCGCAGCAAATGAACGATGCACGTTTGAACCTGGGCTTCCGGGAAAGCCGCCTCAATGGCCTGGGGGAAGCCTTTGAGGCCGTCGACGACGGCAATCAGAATGTCCTGAACGCCCCTGTGGCGTAGATCATTCAGAACCTTTGCCCAGAATTTGGCACCCTCGTTGGCCTGGAACCACAGCCCCAGAACGTCCCGGGTGCCGTCTGGACGGATCGCCAAGGCCACGAAGACCGCCTTGTTCGAGACCGCTCCATCGCTGCGGATGTTGACGCGTATCGCGTCCATGAACACCACGGGATAGCAGGGTTCCAGTGGCCGGCTCTGCCAGGCGGTGACCTCGTCCATCACGGCCTCAGTGATCGCCGATATCAAGCTGGGTGATACCTCAAAGCCGTAAATCTCCTCAATGTGCCCTTGGATCTCACGGGTCGTCATACCGCGTGCATACATGCTGACGATCTTGCGGTCGAACTCGGGAAAGCGACGCTGATACTTGGCGATCAACAGCGGATCAAAGGTGCCGTTGCGGTCGCGCGGAATGTCCAAGATGACTTTCCCACTGTCGGTGGTCACAGTCTTCTGACTGTGTCAACGGCGGAGTAAAATTCGGCCATTGTGGCGGAGCAAAAGTCGGCCAGTTTGGGGCGAGCGCCTTGGAGCGTGCGGCCCTCATATAGCAAGCCCGGTCCAAGGCGCATTGGCCGTCAGGCCAATTCTGTGAGGTTCATTTGTTAGCGGCGGCGAGGCGGGCGCGGCTTTGATTGAGGCGGTAGCTTTCGCCGTTCATCTCTAGGATGTTGACGTGGTGTGTCAGCCGGTCCAGCAGCGCGCCGGTCAGGCGTTCGGTGCCGAAGGTTTCGGTCCACTCCTCGAAGGGCAGGTTGCTTGTGATCAGGGTCGACCCTCGCTCGTAGCGCTGTGAGATCAGCTCGAACAGAAGCTCGGCGCCGGTTTTGCTCAAGGGGACGAATCCCAGCTCGTCGATGATCAGCAGTTTGACCTTGGCGAGTTTGCGCTGGAGTTGCAGGAGGCGTTTTTCGTCGCGGGCCTCCATCATCTCGTGCACGAGGGCTGCGGCGGTCACGAAGGCGACAGGCAATCCTTTCTGGCAGGCAGCCAGTCCCAGCCCGAGGGCGACATGGGTCTTGCCGGTGCCGGAGGGACCGAGCGCGATCACATTCTCCTTGCGTTCGATCCATTCGCAGCGCGCCAGCTCCAGGACCATCATCTTGTTGAGCGACGGGATCGCCTTGAAGTCGAAGCTGTCCAGGCTTTTGATGGTCGGGAACTTTGCGGCCTTGATCCGGCGTTCCACCATGCGCCGTTCCCGGTCGATCAGTTCCAGCTCGGTCAGCCGGGCCAGGTAACGCACGTGATCTACGCCTTCAGCGGCGCAGATACGGGCCTGCTTGTCATGTTCACGCAAGAACGTGGGCAGCCGAAGCGTTTTGAGATGGTGGGCCAGCAGCAGTTCGGGTGCATCCGTCATGCCCCACCTCCTGCCAGCAGGCTCATGTAGGATGCGGCGGAGGTGGTGGTGATGTTGGTTCTGGGCAGGAAGGGATAGACATCCAGATCCAGCCTCGGAGGCCTTTGCTCGACCCTGCACAAGATCAGGTGCTTGATTGCATCGAAGCTGACCGCTCCCATTCGCAGGGCATCTTTGACGGCAAGATGCAGCACGTCAATCTCGAAGCGCTCCAGAAGGCGCAGGACCTGCACATACTCGCGCTTGCCGGCCTTTCCCTGCCGGGCTTCCAGCAGTCGGCGCAGGGTTTTGAACGCTTCGGGCAACTCCCAGCCCTGCAGAGGCGCGGCCTGATCGAAGGACATGATCTTGCGTTCGATCAGCGCCAGGTAATGCAGTGGATCAAACACCATGTCGCCGGTGTCATAGGAGCGCGAATGCTCAGCGATCACCTCGGCGCCGCAGCCGATAACAACCCGGGTCACGAAGCCCTTGATCCAGACCGCACGGTGGCCGTAGGCAACCGGCACCGAGTAATCATTGCCGCGATAACGCACCACCGATGTCGATGTGACCTGGCCACTTTGCAACTCACAGGCCTCAAAGGGGGTGCCGGGCAAATCCCGCATCGCCGCGAGATCGGCCTTCAGCCGTTCCCCGATGCTGACCTTGTGGCCACGCAGAACATCACCCTGGCGCTTGCGGCACTGCTCTTCCAGGTGAGCGTTGAACGCGTGCCAGTCCGGAAAGGACGGGATCGGCACCATGAAGTTGCGACGTCCGTAGCCGACCAGCCCCTCCACGGCCCCTTTGTCATTGCCCTTGCCGGGACGGCCATAGCGGTCCCGGATCACGTAATGCGACAACATCGCGCTGAACCGCTGGGTTCTTTGCCGGGAGCCATCCGGCAGAATCCGGGCTACCAGGCAGCGGTCATTGTCATAAAGAACCGACTGGGGAACCGCGCCGAAGAACGCAAAGGCATGGACATGGCCGTCAAGCCACGCCTCGGTATTGGCCGCAGGATAGGCCCGGATGTAGCATGCGTCGCTGTGCGGCAGATCGAGGGCAAAGAAGTGTGCCTTCTGCTCGACGCCGCCGATCACGACAAGCGCTTCACCAAAATCGGCCTGTGCATGACCGGGCGGATGGCTCAGCGGCACGAACATCTCCTTGCCGGTCCGCTTACGGTCTCGAACGTAATCCTTGACGATGGTGTAGCTGCCATCAAAACCGCACTCGTCCCGCAACCGCTCGAAAATACGCTTGGCGGTGTGACGCTGCTTGCGAGGGCGGCTCCTGTCTTCAGCAAGCCATTGGTCCATCTGGCTGGTGAACGCATCCAGCTTCGGGCGCCTGATCGGCGCTGTCCGCCGATATCCCGGCGGTTCCGAATAGGCCAACATCTTCGCAACACTGTCCCGGCTGATCCCAAAATCCCGGGCAATCTGACGCCCGCTCAATCCATCTTGGAAATGAGCGTGACGCACCTTCAAATACAAGTCCACGGTGTATATCCCCAAGCCCTCCCGAAATCCGAAAGGGCAAAAGTGGACGACTTTTACGCCGCCCGCGACAACACTATGCCGTCGCTACCGTGGCCGAGTATTGCTCCGCCGTTCACACCCCGTAAGACCGACCCTCTAAAAACGATGCCTAAAGCAAACCACAACAGCCAAGCCTTTCACACGCACCCTAACACCTCTAGCAAACGCTGAGATAGGATAAGGGAAAAAGCACCTGTGTGAGAAATCCCTTTTTATGGCAGGGACGAGCCTGGGCCTTTGATCCATCAGCCCTAGGGGCGGCCAGCGCAGCGTCGGGCGCAGGCCCACTGCCGCCGTGGGCGCGCGTCTGCTCTGCGCGCGCGAGGGCAGGGTGCATGGCTACACCCGTAAGCAGGTATGAGCGCCCTTTTATCCTTCTGCCCCCTTGCGGCCCCTGACTGGGGCTCTGACCGTGTTTCTTTGTGGAACGCTGTCGAAGGCCGCGAGGCGCTGGCCCGCGACTTTGTTCAAGCTTTGGTTGATCGCTACGGCAGTGCAGCGGATGTCGCGGTACAGACCCGCACAGGCGACCAGCGCAATCACCACCTCCATATTCTGACCCGCAATCGTGATGCCGCCAAAACCGGAGGCGTAGAGATCAAGGACATGCGCGGGTTCTGGGCGCAGATGCAGAACCGCGCTCTGGAGCGGGCAGGGCCTTCTGCGCGCGCAGTCTGGCCGCATTTTGGAAAATGCTGCAACCAAATGGCAGGACAGCCGTGATATTCACAATCCGCCAGTTGCCGGACCTTCTCGCGCTGAAGCCGGTTCAGGTCATTTTCGTCAGCGCTCATTATGGCGACGAATAATATCCCCTTCGGACTTGCCCCGCCGATTGCCAGCAAGTCACGAGCCACATCAGAACTGCATTTCGTACCCGAGGCTCAACCCGTAGCTTTCGAAGTCGTTCGCACCGATACCGTCATAATAGGTCGCGGCGGAGAAACTCTGGCCCGCGGACATCGTGCGGTTAACACCCAGTTCGATCCGCGCCCTGCCGCCCTCGTAGTCGGGTGTTACGGTCGAGGCAAAACCGCTGCCACTTGTATGGGACCAGATAGCTGAGACGCCACCCCAAAGCTCCAGCTCGCCGCTACTGACCGGGAGCATCGTGCTGAAATCCGTGCCGATCTCAATCTGCCCAAGTGCTATGCCCTGTTCGGGAATGGTATTGCCCAGACTGTCCACATAGTCGTTCTGGTCATCGGTGGTATAGGAGGCATCCAGGAAAGGGTTCAGTGTTGTCGCGCCAAAGCTGAGTTCTCCGGCAACCCTCAGCTGAGCCAGCATACGTGTGGAATCAAAGCTATCCTCGTAGGTTCCGAAGGGCGAAATGTTGTTGCTGGTTTCGCCATAGAGCAAACGACCCTCAAAATACAGCGGCTGGCTCGCACTTCTGACAACGAAATAGGGGCCGACCATCCAGCCTGTCCCGCTGACCGACGCCACACCGGTATCCTCGCTTAGATGGTCGAATTGCAGCATTGCGCCGACCAGCAGGTTTTCGTTGAGGGTCCGGTGACTGCCAAGTGCCCCGAAAACGTATTTACTTCTGCTGTTTCCGTCGGTTGTCCATGATCCGTTCGCCTGAATCCAGACCGGATAGTCGCCGCCGGTCGCGAAATCAAAATTCCCCGAACCGCGTGTCGCAGCGAAATTGAACGTATTCCGTCCGGCACCCGACAGAAACGGTATCAGGCTGGGTTGGTTGCGGACCAACTGGTTCGCACGGGTCTGCATGTAGGATGCGATGAGTGCCTGTGTCCGCTGCACGGTGACATCGGCAATATCGAGCGCGTTAGATGCCAGATTGCCGTTTCCGGCTGCATCAGCCGCGACATTGGCAGGGATCATTATCTGAACGTCCCCGGTCCCCGTCGCTCTCAATGTCGCCACATAAGACGCGCCACTGCCGCTTAAACCTGTCACCGCAGCATTCGTGGCATTGATATCAGCGGCGACAAATCCCGTGACAGGCTCCGAAAACGTGACGGTGACAGAGAAAGAGCTGTTACCCGCAAGGCTCTCGGGCGCTCCGGAAATACTGACAGTTGGGGCGGTTCCGTCAAAAACGGCACTGACTGTGTTCGAGGCTTCGTTGCTGTTCCCTGCGAAGTCGGTGAACGTGCCTGCGGCAACGTAAAGGGTGATTGTGCCATCAGCGTCCGGGGTCAGTGTCGCGATATAGGTGGTTCCTGAGCCGGTGAGGGTTGCAGTTGCGTTCCCTATGGTAAGATCGGCGACACCAAAGTCAGTGCTGTTCTCGGATAGGGTGATTGCAGCGGTATAAGTCCCATTGGCAGATCCACTCAACGTGCCGATAGAGATCGTCGGTGGTGTATCATCGCCAACAAAGTCGACATTCGCGAGTGTGGAATTGTTTCCCGCAGCGTCCGTTGCAACAAGTGTGACCCTTCCCGATTGCTGCGGCGTATCGGAGGTCACGGTGAACGCCCCTGTATCGGCATCCGCCGTCACGCTTTGGGTGCCACCATCGGGGAATGTTATCGTTATGGTACTGCCCGGTTCTGCAGTGCCGACAAGATCTACACGGCTGTCCGGAGTGGCAACCAGTGTTAAAATAATCGGCGCATCCGGAGGCGTCGTATCCGTCACGGTTACCACAAAGGTCTGTTGCACTGCGTCGTTCCCTGCGCTGTCCTGGGCATCCACGAATACGGTCGTGGCGCCGACAGCAAAGTCATAGGGGCTGGTGATAACAGTGCCTTCAATCGAAAATATTGGGAAAATAGTTTCCCCGGAATTGTCGGTAACTTCTGCGGCAAGGGTAACCGAAGCTGTGTTGACCCCCGCATCCGTGTCTACAGCGATATCTGCAACATCAGATATGACCGGAGGTTCCGTGTCCAAGGGG
>NZ_JAXHCA010000003.1:0-23250 GCF_042466275.1 Sulfitobacter sp. R86518 | reverse complement strand
TCAGCGCTGTCTAGCAGAACCCCAGCCGCTTTGTTCAAACGCTTGAGGCTGTCAACAATACCACCATCGACGGTTTGACCGATCAGCGCGCCATATTTTTCCGGATTTGTTTGCTCCCGTGCGGCGAAGGCCGCGATGCGCGCCTCTGTCGAGACCGCAATCTGTTTGTTTGCAACTGTCGTCAGACCGTCGATCCGGTTGGACATGCTGGCGACCGCCGTGGCCATCAGATCAAGCGTTTCGCGCAGCTCTGCGTCAGAAAGGGCAGGGAACTCGGGTTGGTCAGGGTCAGGCGTGTCGGTCATGGCGGGTCATCCTTTGGATCACTGGTCCTGCGGGACGAACAGCCCCTTGAACTCGGGGTCGGCGTAGTAGCGTAGTTTTTGCGCCAGAGCCGAGGGCTGGCCCTGGACGCGCAGGAGTTGCAACTCGGGCGGCATCTGCATGATTTCATCGGGGGTGAGCAGATCGCGGCCCGTGAGGTTGTTGCTGAAGCTGGGGTTGTCGCCCGGCTTGTAGCTGTCGGTCTGGAACCCGGTGGTTTCCTGGCCGATCATCTGGCTCAGCCATTTGGCCGTCTCAAAATCATTCACACCAAAGACCTGCTGCACTCCAGCATTGGCAATGAATGTTCCGGCCCGTTCGCCGTAGAGGTCCTTGAGCTGGCTCATGTCCTGCAAAATAGGCCAGAGCTGAAGACCATACCCCGCCATCAGCCCCATGGCGCGTTCCACTGCCTCAAGACGGCCCAGAGCAGCAAATTCATCCAGCAGGAAGAGGGCAGGGGCCTTGAGGCGCTCCACAGGCCCGCTCTGGCCGCTCACAGACGCCTCAGCGTCCCGTGCGATGTCCTGGAGCGCCTGAGAGACCAGAAGCCGCAGCCAGCGGCTGTAGGCGTCCATGCGGTTGGGCGGCAGCACCAGAAACACCGAGGTGATCCGATGGCGCAGGTCCGAGAAGTGGAAATCCGACCGCGACAGAACTTTCGCAATGCGGGGGCTATCGAGGAAATGGGTATGGCGCTGCGCGTTCGACATGACCGAAGCGGCTTCCCGATCCGCCTTGCCCAGAAACCGATTGGCGGCGCGGGCAATCAACCCGCCCGCCGCATCACTGTCCTGCATCAGCTCCAGCAGCGCACGAAGTTTTTCCGGGGGCAGGGTGAGATATTCCCGGACGGTGGCGAGGCAGCGCCGGTCGCGATCCTCGTGGCAGACGCAGAACATGATCAGCCCACCGAGGATGGCCTTGGCTTCCTCATTCCAGTGCGCTTCCGTCACCTGGCCCGGCGGGTCCATCACCAGCGCCTCTGTCAGAGAAGCCGCATCCTCGCCCAGATCGAGGCTGTCCGGTGTCAGCCGGTCGAGCGGGTTGTAGGCGGCAGAAGGCATCCCGGAGACCTCGAACGGATCGAGGACGTGAACCGTCCCGAAGCGTCGCCGCGCTTCCCCGGCGATCCTGGCATTCTCTCCCTTGGGGTCGATGACCAGGACCGAGCGTTCCGCCGCCAGCAGGTTCGGGATGACGGTGCCGACACCTTTCCCGGCCCGCGTCGGAGCGAGGGTGATCAGATGGGCGGGACCATCATAGCGCAACAACCGCCCAGTGTGCGGATTGCGCCCGATCAACAGACCGTCCGCGCGTTCCAGCTTCTTCAGCTCCTTTCGATTGGCGAAGCGGGCCGAGCCGTGGCTGTCGCGGTTCACCCCGAAGAAGGCATCGGCCCCGGAGGCCATACGCCAGTACTGGAATCCGAAGACCGCACCGACAAACATGAACGGGCCGAACACCAACCACTGCCATGCGCTTTCGCCCGGCTCCTGATCGAAGAAGGCAAAGATGAACGGGGTGGCAATGAGTGACCCGATCATCGCGCCAAGGCATATGGCCCCGATCAGCCATCCCAGCAAAATGGGTGTGAAGATCAGCCGACCGAAGAACTGGAACAGACCGCCGAAGACGCGCATCAACCCATGCATCAGGACGCGCCATCAGCATCTGGGGCAGGGGAGGGCGTAGCAGAGGGAGCCGTCCAGTCCGCGAAGGCTTTCTGATCCTGCGCGCGAGGGAGGTTACGGATCAGCCGGTCGAGCATCGTGGCGGCACCGGTATCCCGTTCCGCCAGATCGAGCAACGCACCACCAAGGATCACCTTGCGCCGTGTATCCAGTTTACGCTGTCGGGTTGTCTCACGCGCCTTCAGTCCCTGGAGACGGGCCTTGGCTTGGGCGTATCGTTTCTCTGCCCGTTCGAGTTCTGTCTCTGCCATATCGCGTGAATCCATTTTTAGATTTGCGGGTGGAGAAGTTTGACTTTCTACCTCAGATGGTAGAGCTTACCCGTAGGCCTGTAAAGGACAAGGGCGCACTTATGCAAACTCTCCTCTTACCCTGCGGGACGTTCCGAGCTTTGCGTGCGATCCTCTTGGGGGAAGCCCCCAGCCGATGGCCAACCCCTTCGCTGCGTGCCGCCGCGACATGGAAGGGCGCGTTGCCCCTTCCAAACCTTCCCAGACCAACCTTGGCGGTTGGAGCGCATCCCGAAACCTCGCACCAGCGTCTCGACCGATGCCCCACGGTGGGGGCCGGTCTGACGATGGCGTCTCCGTTCCGAGAGGTGTGGATCGTCGGACCTGACGGTGCCGATCCACACTGGGTTTGCCCCCGGCAAACCGCCTGTCATCTACCCCCATATCCCGCTCCCCACGAAGCTGGGGATCTGGGGGTAGATGACAGGCAAGCCCGCGCCTCAACCACCCTTCGGGCAGTTTCGCCTAGGCTGTCTTTTCCCCGCAGGGCCGCGCACCAGATCGGGGTGCCCATTGGCACCTCTAGGACCGGTGGGCAAAAGACAGCTGACCGAACGGCCAATGTTGGAGCATTGGCCGGGGTCAGCAGCGGCGCTTGTCGGCGGCGTTTGCGTCTCAGGCGGAGGTTGCGCTGATGGCCAGCTACCACCTCTCTGTGAAGACGATCAAACGGTCTGCCGGACGCACCGCAACGGCGGCAGGGGCCTACCGCGCGGGCGAGCGCATCGAGTGCCAGCGGGAGGGCCGCATCCACGACTACACCCGCAAGCAGGGCATCGAGGAGACGTTCATTGTCGCCCCTGAGAATGCCCCGGCCTGGGCGCAGGACCGCTCCAAACTCTGGAATGAAGCCGAGGCCATCGAGACCCGCCGCAACTCCGTCACCGCCCGCGAGTGGGAGCTGGCCCTGCCGTCCGAGATCAGCGACGAGGACCGGTCGCAGATCACCCGCCAGTTTGCCGAAGAGCTGGTCAGTCGCTACGGTGTCGCCGTGGACGTGGCGATCCATGCACCGCACCGTGAAGGTGACCAGCGCAATCATCACGCCCACGTCCTGACCAGTACCCGAAAGCTGGAACCCGAGGGCTTCACGGCCAAGACGCGGGTGCTGGATTCCGCAAAGACCGGCGGTGTCGAGATCGAGCAGATGCGTGGCGTCTGGGCTGAGTTGCAGAACCGGGCACTGGAGCGTGTCGGCGAGGCCGAGCGCGTCGATCACCGGTCCCTAGAGAAGCAGCGCGAAGCAGCGCAGGAACGCGGGGACACGCTGTCCGCCGAGGAGCTGGATCGCGACCCGGAGCTGAAGCTGGGACCTGCGGCAAACTCGATGGAGCGGCGCGAAAAGGCAGCGGCGGAGCGCGAGGGCCGGGAATACAAGCCTGTTACTGAGCGCGGTGCCGTGGTCCATGCCGCGCGTCAGGCCCGCGCTGCGTTCCGCGAGATGCGCGAGCGCGTCGAGATTGCGCGTGAAATCTACGGGGTCGAGCGGGACGCCGGGCAGGGGCGTGTGTCCGCCGGTCTAACCGCGCTCAGGGCGGCGACATCCAAGGGCCGTGTCACAGATGACGTCCGGGAGCAGTTGGCGCGGATCACGGATCGCGGGCAGGATCGTGGTGGGCAGAGTGACGAAGAACAGGCCGGAGGGCGCAACTATGCGCGGGACCGCCTGAAGGAGATCATGGATAAGGACGCCGGGCGGGATGGCCAGGCGGCGGTGCACAAGCTGGACGGTCACAGTGATCCTGAGCTTGGCGAGGAGACTGGACGCGAAGAGCGCAAACCATCTGTGAACGAGCGCCTGAAGGACGTGCTAAACAAGCCGCGCGAAAAGCTGGAGATCGAGGACGGGCGCGACAAGGAGAAGGATCAGGAAGTCGAGAACGACCGCGAGATCGACAGGGAGATAGACCGTGATCCCGGCCTCAGTCACTGACGAGGCGGTGTGAGGTCTTTTCGCCGTTATTCATGGGGATGCTTGCCTGAGAGAACCCAACGCCGACCAAGAAGGAAATCACGCCTGTCGCCGTCTTGAACTCCCGCACCTTGATCGCATTCTGCGTCAGACGTGTTCTTGCAGTCACAAGGAGCTTCTCCTTACCGTCAGCCCCCACAGTCCGCATGATCCAGAGACCGTACCAGCTCGGTCCTTTGCGTTCCGGTTCAGCCTTGCACAGCACTTCAACCGCGTGGCCTTCTTCGGCAAGCGCCCGAAGACCTTGTTCGGTTGTTACGTTTGGTTCGATCTGTGTGGTCGCGGTCATCAGATGCTCTTAGAGAAACGGGAGTCATCTCTTTGTGCCGGAATGTATCAGGATCGGCAATCGTATATTATTGATTTCACTCTGCCAAAAGTATTCTCGGAGGACAGCCCGCAGTGCGGGGGGCAGAAAGCCTTTGAAACGTAGCTTTTCAATGCAGGGCCGGAGGGTTAGGCTTGGATCAATCCGAACAACACAGCATTGAGGATCGACATGAACAGAACGGATGCACTTTTTCCATCACTCCTAGAAAATACCAAAATCAATCAAGTCGTCTGGTTTGTGATGCTTGCAGTTATGGGGTCGCTCGTGATTGCGATTTCATCGAAGATCAAAGTACCGATGTGGCCAGTGGATATGTCGCTTCAGACATTGGCGATATTCACTATCGCAGCCGTGTTCGGTTTGAAGCTCGGGCTGGCAACAATCCTCCTCTACCTGGCAGAGGGCGCATTGGGCTTTCCTGTTTTCCAAGGAACGCCCGAGCGGGGAATAGGGTTGGCCTACATGGTTGGCCCAACCGGTGGCTATCTTGTGGGCTTCGTTGTCATGACGGCAATCACCGGATGGGCGGCAGATCAGGGGTGGTGGCGAAACCCATTTAAAATTGGCGCAGCGATGCTTGCCGGAGAAGTTATTCTTCTAGCGCTTGGCGCGTTCTGGCTCATGTATCTGTTCGGCGTTTCACAGGGAATCGAATATGGCATCGGGCCATTTATTGTGCCGGATATGCTCAAACTGGCACTTGCTGCGGGCATTGTTTCAATACTTGGAAATACCGTCCGAAAAAGACTTGGTTAGAATTATTTGTTTGTAACAGTCTGACGGTCGTTGAGGGCACACCTTCAGCGACCGTTATGATCAAGCGCGCGATCCGCTAGATGCTCGGATGAAGTACCGCTGCCTACATGAGAGAGATGGATCTGTCGTGCGGTTCGTGCTCGTGAATGACCCGAACAGCGGCGATGGTGGATGTGTCATTCTTTTCAACGAAAGGCCAAGCTAGCGACGCAAGAAGATATGAGGTTAGTCGGTGCTAGAGATATTTGCCCATGATAGCCGCAGATTTTTGCCGTCTCTTTTTGGTAGGTTGGCCCGCTTCACAAGACGTCCCGAAACTTCAAAATTGTCGTCTATCTTCACTATGAGCAGTTTGCTGAAGTGCCTGTCGAGACGCACACTGGTCTTTTCTTTGCTGTTAGTCGGCGCGATCGTTTTAATCTCAACAAAGTCATTTCCTAATCTGCCATCTGAACCTTGGGCATGGTTCTTGTGAAGCTTGATTCCGTACATGATCGCACCGAAAAGCTCACCAATGTCGCCGTAGACGTTGAGGTGCTGTCCTGTGTCGCAGAAATAGGCCTCTGCAAGCGTCAAGAGGTCCTGAAAGTATGGGACTAATGTTGGATCGGCGTTTGGATATTTGAGGCGCAGTTCAGCCTCGCGCTCAAGTTCAGCGAGGCGGCTGTATTTGGTTTCTTCTGGGTCAATAATGCTATCCCAGCCAAGCCATTCGCCATCAATCCAAAATGCGTTGTCTGGGCCTAGTACATCGGCTGTCATCTGAAACTCCTGTTTGGGAGCAGTACCCTAAGACTTTGAAAAGATTATGACCGTCCTTCACTTCCGTTGACGCCTGCAAAGTAGCTATAGAACCCCGTGATCCCGACGATGCGCCGGTCTCGCTTTGAGCGATAGACAGGGTAGGGGATCGACGGGCTGGCGCCCGCTCACCCCAACCCTGACAGTTTCCAAATCCTGTTGATCCGCCTGCCATCCCGGCGTGTCCGAGAAAACCGGCAAGCGCCGCCTGCGGCGTCGGTTCCGGCCCTGAATTCCGGTTCCTCCCACGCGCACGCGCGCGGTTCCCTCCCAAATTCACGCCCTCCACCCGGTTGTCACGGCCCTGCCAGGCCGCAGGCAGGGCTTTGCCCTTACCTGCTCTGCCGTTCGGAATGCATGGGCATTCCAAAGATCAGAACAGGAAGGCCCGCCCATTGGCGGAAAGGGACAGGAGACCCCGACCGTGTCATTCAAGGAGGGTCACAAATGACCAAAGAGAAATTTGACGTTTATTCCCATGTCACCAATCAGATTGTCGCGCATATCGAGGCGGGAACGCCCCCGTGGCGCAAGCCGTGGACCGGAGGCGGGGTGTCAGTCAGCCTGCCGGAACGGTTCAATGGCGAAGCCTATCGAGGCATCAACATCCTGATGCTTTGGGCGACGGCGATGACCAAGGACTACAGTTCTGCCCGCTGGATGACGTTTAATCAGGCCAAGCAGCTTGGGGACCATGTTCGCAAGGGCGAAAAATCCGCAACCGTGGTCAAATACGGCACTGTCGAGCGTGAAGACGAGAACGGTGAGGAACGCCAAATTCCCTATGCCAAGGCCTACCGCGTGTTTAACGCTGACCAGATCGAGGGTTTACCCGCGGAATTCTACATCTTGCCCGATCCGCCCCGTGATCTTGGCACCGTGGCCGATCCCGAACTGGAGGCATTCTTTGCCGCGAGTGGAGCGCAGATCGACAGCACTGAGGAGCCGCGTGCGTATTACAACATCAAGACCGACCGCATTCACATGCCGCCGATTGGCACGTTTTATCGGGCGGCTGGGTATTTTGGCACCTTGGCCCATGAGACAATTCACTGGACAGGCGCAACAAAGCGGCTGGACCGGTTGGGCCGGTTCAATGATCGAAAGGCCTATGCGTTCGAAGAGCTGGTCGCGGAAATCGGAAACTGCATGCTTTGCGCGCAGATCGGGGTGGAGCCTGAGTTTGATCAGAGCGCGGCCTATGTCGAGGGATGGCTTGAAGCGATGAAGGAAGACAGCCGCGCGATTTTCCGCGCCGCGTCAGAAGGCGCAGAAGGCCGTGGATTACATCATGGACCGCACCGCGCAGGCCGAGCGGATGGCCGCTGAATAACAGACTGCCCCGCCAGAAGATCGAGGCCCCCGTCAGCAGGCGGGGGCCTTTTGCGTTGTGGTCTGATCTTGGTTGTGGGCGGTTTCAGGGTGACCTGTCGGCGGGCAACCTGAAGGACGCCCGCCGACAGGCCTGGCGCTTCGCGCAGACGGGCAAAATGCCCGGAGGCAGTGATGGGTAAGCGGTGTTCATGGCCATTCGCTGGACGGCGCATGAACAAGAAAGATGCGGGACAAAGCCAGCTTTCGCTGCACCAGCACCAATGGCCGCTTCGGCCCGCTATGCCAAAAACGTATGGCTATGGTCAAATCACATCGCCTGATCGATTGAGGCCTTAAAGTGTCATCGACATCTCATGCCAGATCATCCCACCATGATCAGAAGCCGACGGTTGTAGATAGCAGTATCCGAACTTCTGATAGAGCGGCACGTGATGCTCCTTACACATGAGGTGAATCGTGGCCTTTCCCATGCTTCTCATTCGCTTTTCGAACTCGATCATCAACGCCTTTGATAGGCCTTTGCCTTGATGCGAGGGATCAACAACAACTGACATGATGACAACATTCGGCGCGTCTGGATCGTGTCCTATCAGTTCCTTGAAGTCTTCGTCAGACATTTCGACTTCATAAGCACATCCGCAGTTGATGAAGCCGACCACCTGACCTGAAATCTCAAGGATCAAGAATCCGTCGGGATAGGTTTCAATGCGTTTTGTAATCTTCGCATGGGTAGCCGCCTCGTCTCCCTCGTAAGCTGAGGTCTCGATTTCGAAGCAACGATTGGCATCTGTAGGAAGTGCGTCTCGGAATACATGCATGGATCGATATTAGCCTGATTTCAAATGAGCCGCTAGTTCATGTCTTACCACCATGTTGCGAGGTGAGGCTAACAAGAGCCGATGGTCATTTCTCGCGTATCAAAAACCTACAAGCATTGTCGCATTTTGCTATTCAGCAACAACTGCATCCACTTCGATTTCGACGAGCCACTCCGGGTTCACGAAACTGGTTACGGCCATGATTGTGTCAACTGGGCGGCTGTCAACGCAGTACTTCTTTCTGGCCTCGATGGCCTCTTTCCAGGTGGCAATATCTGTCAGGATGACCCGCGTTCGAACAATATCCTGAAGCCCGGAACCGGCTTGTTCGAGCGCCGCTTTGATGATCTCGAAGCATTGTGTCGTTTGGGCAAAGACATCGCCGACACCAACTGTCTTGCCGTCCGCATCCACGGGTGCGGTGCCGCCGATAGCGATAAAAGAGCCAACACGGACAGCGCGGCTAAAGCCGACGATCTCCTCCATTGGATTCCCATTCAATATCAGTTGTCGCATGCTTCATGGTTCCTATTCGCCATCAACCTAGCCCAAACTCAAGAATTTTGCTACGTTCCAAACTTATTGGAATAGCGACTAAGCAGCGTTTCCATACCATACCCTGAAACGCTGATCAGAAGGTGGAGCAAAGCCATGCAGGACAAATGGAACGATGGCGACGCGTATGAGATGTATGTCGGTCGGTGGAGTCGCAAGACCGGCGAGAAGTTCCTGTCTTGGCTGGATATGCCACAGGGACAGCGCTGGCTGGATTTGGGCTGCGGCACGGGTGCGCTGACATCCCAGATACTGCAAAACTGTGCACCGGAATCAGTCATCGGTGTCGAACCCTCAGACGGGTTTCTGGCGCTCGCCCGCGACAGTGTCACCGATGAACGGGCTCAGCTCATGCAAGGGTCGGGCGATACTGTTCCTGTCGATGACAGCACAACTGATGTGGCTGTTTCCGGCCTCGTGTTGAACTTCATCCCAGACAAGCAGCAAGCAATGGCGCAGTTGCTCCGCTGTGTAGATGACGGTGGCACTGTTGCGGCCTATGTGTGGGACTATTCAGGGCATGTTCAGTTCATGCGGTATTTCTGGGATGCTGCGGTTGCCCTCGACCCGGCAGCGCGTGAGAACGACGAAGGGGTGCGGTTTCCGATTTGTCGCCCAGATGCGCTGGCTGAGTTGTATGCGAGCGCGGGCCTTCGCAACGTTGTCACGGCACCAATCGACATCGTAACGCCATTTGAGAATTTCGATGATTACTGGACCCCATTCCTGTCCGGCATCGCACCTGCCCCGGGGTATTGCGCTTCATTGGATGAGACAAAGCGAGAGCGGCTGAGGACGCGACTGAAGGAGACATTGCCCACTGACCCGGATGGAAAGATATTACTTGCGGCGCGCGCGTGGGCCGTGCGTGGGGAGCGCTAAGGCCCCAAATACAGGAGACGCATATGCCAAATGTTAAAGAACATGACACCTTCGCCGCGCTAGAAAAACGAGAATGGGCAGATGTGAATTTGGCGCAATCTTATGCGCGTGTATTTGCAAAAGCAGCGGATATGGTTGTGCCTCATCTGGTTAAAGCCGTCGGAACCGAAACTGGAACCAAGGCGCTCGACCTGTGTTGCGGGCACGGAAATGTAGCCGCTGGTCTTGTAAGAGCAGGCGCTCAAGTGACAGGTCTCGATTTCTCGCCTGCAATGCTGGATATGGCGCGCGCCAATGTACCCGAGGCCACGTTCATTGAAGGTGACGCGATGGCCTTGGACTTTGATGATGCATCATTTGATGTCATTACAATCGGCTTTGGAATGCCGCATGTTCCGGACCCTCCCAAAGTCGTTGCAGAGGCCCGCCGTGTCCTGCGCCCAGGCGGTCGGCTGGCGTTCTCGGTCTGGTGTGGTCCTGAGGTGGATACGGCCCTTGGCTATGTTTTTGGTGCCATTGGTCAACACGGGTCCAAAGATATTGCGCTTCCGCCCGGCCCCGGTGCGAACGACTATGCTGATCCAAATTTGGCGTTTCCGGTTCTTGATGCAGCAGGATTTACCGACTGCCACCAGACCATGGTCGCATCCGAATGGCTGGTCGATGACCCCGGCGCTCCCTATGATTTCTTCCTCGAGGGGACTGCAAGAGGCGGCGCAATGTTGCGTCCACAACCGGCCGAAAATGCTGCCGCAATCCGGGCGGCAGTTGTAGCCAAAGTCTTGGAAAACCACGGAAAGGGGCCTGATTGGCGCGTACCAATCCCTGCAATCGTGACGTCAGCCATTGCGGTCTAGTTGCATACCCAAAGCGTGCAATTGGCTTTTGGGTGCAGTCGGATCAATATAGCCGCACGTCTTCATCAGCGGGACAAAGCACCAATTCGCTGAGGTCGCGTCAATGGCCGCTTTCAGTTTACAAAGGTTTGCTTATGGTAAAGCTAAATCGGCCAGTCGAAAAAAAGTGCTCCCCTCGCACATTAAGTGACGCTTGTTCATCTGCCCACGCTTGAAGCTCATCGACTGGCACGGTTTTCTGACCGCTTACATACGCGACGATGAATGGCACCACCATTTCTCCGTAACAACCGTCATACCGATCAACATTTACGATGGGGAAATAGCTCACATCATCCACGGCAAGCCCAGCTTTTCTGAGACGAGCGGTGAGAGTCCGCGGCAATTTACTGTCGGCGCAGTGAGGGGAGAATGCCTTAAGCACTTTCTCCATTCGATCTGGATACTCGCTGTGCCAGCAAACGCCTTCCCAATCAGTGGCTAGGATCAGGCCACGCCCTCCCGGCTTGAGTATCCGATGGACTTCAGATGCAAACGCTTCAATATCCGGGACATACTCGGCGACCTGAGTGCTGACGACGACGTCAAAACAGTTGTCCTCAAATGGGAGTGCGGTGGCATCTGCGCATTGGTAGCTAAGCCATTCGCGCTGACTTCTTTGACTGGCGCGATCAACCATCTGTTGGGAAATGTCGACGCCAACCACTTTCCCTTTTGGGCCTGCCTGATCAGCGATAGCATCGGCAAGAAATCCTGGTCCGCTTCCAATATCCAGAACGCGTTCTCCCTCTTGGACCGAAATCCTCTCAATGGTGTCGTTACGTTGAGCAATGACATCTGGACCAAGATACACCGCCTCTAGACGTTCTGCCGCCGCTTCGTCGTATTCCATCCCCATAAAACCATCCTTCCATTACCGGCATTTACGCTAGCATAAATTCTTGTTTTGAAGAAACAGTGGGGTGAACTTGACAACTGTCCTCACGCTTTCTGCAGACATTCGCGCACAGCGCAGCATTCGTCACTCTTGGCTCTCCTGACACCTTCGCCGCGTAATCTATGAACGGGGGCAATTCAGATTGGGGCGGCGAAAACGGTCGTTTTTGTCCAAGCGCCCTGCCGCACACCAGATCAATCGCTTAGGCTGGACAAAAACCTACGGCAAAACTAAAACTGTTTTGGCAGGTTTTTGTCCAACGGACCTGGGGAGCGGTATGACCAAGAAACCGAAAAACGAGAAGGGTGCAGGAAAGGCTGCGCCGAAAGACACACGGCAAGTATATTCTGTTGAGGAGATGCCTGCCGAACACCTCGCAATGCTCGAACAAGCTCAACGTTCTCGCGCAAAAAAGTCCGGTCGCAAGAGATGATTATCGGATATGCCCGCGTCAGCACTGGCGATCAGAATCTTGATGCCCAGACCGACGCCCTAGAAGCCGCGGGAGCTGGCAAGCTGTTCGCGGACAAGATCAGCGGATCGAAGCGCGAGCGGCCCGAACTGGACAAGATGCTGGACCAACTCCGCGACGGCGACGTTGTAACCGTCACCAAATACGACCGGCTAGCACGGTCCCTTAAAGACCTTTTGGAAATCGTGGAGACGATCCGCGAGCGCGGTGCCGGCTTCCGGTCCCTGGCCGAGGACATCGACACAACGACGCCGGCAGGCCGTCTTGTGTTCCATGTCTTCGCATCCATAGCCCAGTTTGAACGGGAGCGGATTTCGGAACGGACAAAAGAGGGGCTGGCATCAGCTCGCATGCGAGGCCGGATCGGTGGTAGGCCCCCAGCCCTCACAACAGCGCAAAGGGACGAGGTACGACACATGAGAGATCAAGAACACAGAGCAGTTCCTGAGATCGCACGGTTGTTCAAGGTTAGCGAGCGAACAGTGCGCCGCGCTTAACAAAAACAACTTCTAAACCCTCTAAAAAGTTGATTTTATTGGTTCGATTAAAGCCTTCATCCATGCACGCCTAATTCGAGCCATCATCTCGCGCTTTGACGCCTCCAAGACAAAACAGCCGCAGCAATATCAGATTCTGGCATCTCACCGGCCCAACAATCCCAGAAATCGATAGTCGCGCTATTTGGCTTGTATTTCGGCTCTCCAACGCGAACTCTGGTTGGCAAGAGACTTGCATCACCAACAACTAATGCTTCCCCAACATCGAGAACGGGTAACAGATCTCCAAAACCGCCAAGGCTATCAGGCAAAAGTCTTCGGATAACGTTCTGATCATCGCCATTCGTTAGGCGCATTGCGACCACATTGTTGCATTGACTCAAGACGGTCCTATTCACCTCTGAAGGGCGCTGACTAATGACAACGAGCCCGACACCGTACTTCCGACCTTCTTTGGCCAAGCGCTCAAAAATCCCTACTGAAATATCGTCAACCCCATCGCGCCCTGCTCGCTCCGGAATGTAGAGGTGCGCCTCGTCGCAGAACAAGGCCACGGGATGGCGCTTTTCTACCGGGGTCCATTGAGTAATGTTGAAAACTAGCCTTGCAAGAAGGCTGACCATCAAAGGCAGAATGTCAGAGGGAACTTCCGAAAAATCAATAATCTTGATACCGCCTCGTTTGTCAGCCTGCGTTCCCCTACTTGCAGTCAGTGCCTGGGCCAATCTCGGCAGCCAATTCATATCCATGCATTCTGCATGTGGTTGAAAAAGAAAACCGAGACGCCGATCTAGGTGTTTTGCCTCAAAACGGGCAACCAAGCGGCTTAGCTTACCATTGAAGTCACCGGCTTTCGTTGTGCCTGCTTTAGCGCCATCAACACGTTCTGTATCAAGGTCTTTGAGGCGCTCAAGAACTTCTCCGAGTGGAAACGGAACGGGGCTATCGACTGTGAAATTGGCCAAAACCTCTGCGTGTTTTCCATCAGTAAGGTATTTGCGCTTTGCATCCGTAATACTGTTGGCCATCACCATTGCTTGGTTAGGTGCGTTCTGGTCAGAACGGTCTACAAAGAGCGAAACCATGGCCTCGTATCCGAGGAGCCAATACGGAAGGTAGAGGACGCCGTCATCAAGCCCCTGTCCTTGCTCAAGGTCGCCGGGACCAGCTACACGCAAGTGCCGGAATTCTTCACCGTCTAACGTCTTATATTCGCCGTGAATATCGAATAGTATGGCATTGGCTTGATCGAGAGCTGCCACCTGATCTAGCATGCGAGCAGTTGTGTACGATTTACCTGAGCCGGTGCTGCCAACAATGACGGCATGACGCTGAAAAAGTCGGTTGCCATTCAGAAACGCGGTAGCATTCTCGTCGAGGGTATATTTCCCAAGCTCCAGCTGCGGCCCATCACCCGTTACATTGGAGATGACCTGCATGAAGTCTGTCAGACGCTTACCTTCTAGGGCAAAGCAGTTAGCGTCAATCTCCGGCACAGTCTCAAGTGTTCTTCGGAAAATATTCTCTAGAAGCCCTTGCTTATCAATCAAGGTTCCGATCAAAGAAACGCGCACCAAGTTGTTCTCAGGCAAATCTCCGACTTCGTCTGCATCTTCATCCGATTCAGCTGGCGTGATTTCGGGTGCTTTGCGCGTGATCCTCGACACAACTCCGACCAAGTGTTGTCCTGCCTTACTGCTCTGAAGTGCGACCAAGCGATTAACCTGCACTCGCTTTAGGCGCTCAAGTTCATCAACTCGCACAACGACTACCGCCGTATCAACGGCAATAATCTTACCTAACGCTTCACCATCACCGTAATCAAAAATTGCCATCTAAAACCTCACAAAGACATCTTGTTAAAATTATCAAACGACCAGAGATCGGGCTGAGCGATACTTAATCCTTTGGGGTGCTCTGGCATAAACACACGGGTCCCGTCGCCGTCCTTCTCAAGCGCCATATATGCTTGCCCTGCGCTGTCAGCGAGGAACCCTTTCGCTTCATCCGTGAGTGTGCGCGCCAAAATCACGATTGGGACATTCCGTTGCCTGCACTTTTCGACGATTTTCGGCTGAATGTGCCGATCACGAAAGCCGTATCCGACACAAAGAAAAGAAGCCGCTTGATCCAGCGCGCGGTCTGCTCCTTGGATGGTGGACCGAAAAGGCTCGTCATGTGTTCGCTCATATTTGCTAACACCTGGCGTTACGATCAAGGGCTCAAAATTATCTGGCAGTTGATCCGAAAACGGCAAGGAAACAACACGGCCAGCGTTGTCCACAAACCAATCTAGCGAACCATGAACCTTCCAGATTCTGACCGTCCTTGCCGCATGCGCTCCACGTCGAATTGACACTGGATCGCCGCCCTCACGGCTTCGAATAATACCTGGCGCAAAACCTGTAGCGTGAATGTGCCCCGCTATGTCAGTCGCATACTCAGCCACACGGTCATAATTTGGTGTCACAATATTTGTGACCATGTGAGTGCTCTTGAACATTCCCTGAAGCAAGTCAGACAGGCTAAAATGCTCCTGCCCTCGTGCTGCCCTCGCCATTAAGGCAAGGTCATCCTCCGCAATGGCTTGCCAAGTAAGTGCTACAATCTTCTCGACGAGGCTCAACGGTGCAGCAGTTTTCAGCAGAGCTTCTTCAAGACCATCACCGTCGGCCAAAGCAGTTCTAATTAGCAGCCAAGCATCGGTCTCCTCACCCTCGTCAGGATCGATATGGTCTCGGAGATATTGAGCCAGATCACCCATGCCTCTTAGACCATGAACGACTGATGCCCCACTTCCCAATATGACGACCGGATGTTGCTGGATGCAACTCTGCGCCAGGGTTGCAATCCTCTCAACGACCTTCTCTTCTTCACTCATAGCTTGATTTCCGCGTCTGGGTTTCCGGCGGCAAGCGCGTTCATGTAGGCAAGGCACAGCTCGCAAGAGCGGTACTTGCCGCCATAGGCGGCTTTCTCTTCACGCTCGACGATCGGGAAAGTCGAGTAGATGTAGCGGATATCGTCGCGGTCGGTGATGCCGTAGAGGTGAAAGAAAACGGCATCGAGTTTGGCGCGCAGGACAAGGCGGCGCTCTTCGTCCCAGGCGAAGGGGGGCTTCACGGTTCCAGCCGCGTCTACGTAGCCCATGTCCCGCGCAAATGGCTCCATGTCGTGGGCTGTGTAGGTGAGCTCAAGAACGGCCTGCCGCACGATTTCTGCGGCGGTCTTGGTGCCAAAGTGCACCTTCTCGAATTGATCCAGGGCAATCACTGGAAGCTGTTCGACGATGTACCAGTTCAGGTGCGTGCTCTGAGCTTTCTGCCTGGTAACATAGTCTAGAGAAATCGCCCCAAGGTTTCCCAGAAGAAGCGATTTGTGATCGGCTCGCTGCTCTTCATCGTTCCAGAGGATCAAAGGAGCGGTATTTCCGACGCCCGCCTTTGGGATCGCTGCCGCTATCATCGTCCGCGCGTCGGTGGCCCTGGCGATGTCCCGAAACGCAATCGTCCATTCGGTGCCAGAAGGAAGATCAGCTTCACTCTCCGGCACCCAATATTGAGGGGTCGGCACGAAGTCAGGATCGGCCTTCTGCTCTTCCGATACCGCGCCGCTCAGCGCCGCGTTGTGCAAGTTGGCCTCGTTGACCTCAACCGATGCCGCGCGGTGATCAAACTGGTGGATCATCCGCCCGACATAGAGAGGCAGCCAATTTCCCGATGTACTGCCAAACGTGTTGCCGCCCAGGGGATAAGCCGACTCTTGTTCATCGAGTTCCTTGCGGGTGCGGAACAAGCCAGAGTCGTTGGTCATGTGAAACATGGTCGAGTATTTCACCGGCCACGATTTCACTTCTGTACCAGAAGACCGATCGACCAAGGGCACGGCATTGCCATAGATGACCGTTGTCAAATCAGCATCGCGCTTCGAACGAAAAATCGGCGCGGTGCCGGTGTTCGGGTTCACGCGCGCGAAGTCCTCGGCGCTGAGTGCGAACCTAACGCCTTCTTCCGTAAGGTCAGATACATCGTGCAGGAAGAAGGCGCACTGCGCTGCATAATCTGTCGGCGAAGGCGACGCGACCAAGGCACAGAATTTGAAGCTGCGATGAACATCCGGGAAAAACGGCCCGCCTTTTCTGCCCTGTCTTCCGTTCTCAAAATCGTAGAGTGTCTTTAGCCGCCCTTCTGTCGCCACGCCCTTGAAGAACTTCGCGGCGGTCTTGTCTGAGGCAATACCAGACGGGACAAGCAGGCCGATCAGCCCGTCTTGCTTGACCACGGTCATCGCGCGTTCAACGAAGAGCGAATAGAGGTTCACGTCTCCGCCGGAGAGCAAGGGATAGTCCCCGCCTTTACGCGCCATGCGTGTTCCTGCCTCGGCACGCTCTGACGCCTTGGCATAGTCCTGTGCCAAGGGATCGCCTGCTTTTTCGAGGGCGGCGATTAATTTCTGTCTGTCGGACGCGCGCGCGGCCATCGCGATCGCAGGACGGCGCTCGGCAAACCATTCGATCTGTTGCAGCTTCATCCGATCCCATGGCGGGTTGCCGATCACGGCATGAAACCCGCCTGTCAGCTCGTCTTCTTCCCAGTCTGCCCAGATGCCTGGAAAGGTCACTTGCCAGTTGAGGAAGTTTTCCTCTGCGATCAGCATGCGTGCCTGGCCAAGTATCTCGGCAAAGCGCTGCCCTTCTTCGCGCTTGGTTTTAGGCTCCTTCTTGCCCATGGCAATGTCGAGCGGATCGCCAAACTGACCATCGAAGAAGATTTTCAGCGCGGCCTTGCCCGCCTTACCCTTGATGTCGAGCCAGTCGATCGCGTGGATCAGCTTAAGCAACGCATCAAGCGGCGCGGTCATTTCCTCGACCTCGGCAAACACGTCTGCCGATCGGTGCGCCTCGGCAATCTCCGCGTCGGTCAGCCCCTCAACGATCTGCATCTTGGATGCCGCTCGTAGGGCACGCTTCATCGGCTCATGCAGCAAGAGCGGCGTGCCATAAGTCGCGGCCTTGTCGATGCCCTTTTTCACCCAAGAGCCGAAAAGGCTATCGCCACAGCGAAGATGGTGATCGAGGAAGGAAAGCGGCGCGCCCACTGTGAAGGTGTGCAACCACAGCGCCACTTTGGCGAGCTCTACAGCCATCGGGTTCTTGTCCACGCCGTAGATGCAGCGCTTGAGCACCATGCGGCGGATGATGTGCCGGTCGTCGAGCTGTTCCTCGTCGATCGTCCAGTCACGTTCGTCGGCATTGGCGAGAATGGTGTTGCGGATCGTGTCGATGCGCTCGCCAAGTGGCGAAATGTAATCGCCCCATTCCTCGGGTGCGTCGAGCTCAGCCTCGGCCATGGCGGTGATCACCTGGTCGGCCATGAAATCGACAAGGCTCACAAGGAAGTGGCCGGAACCCATTGCGGGGTCACAGATTTTCAAGTCGAGAAGCGCAGCCGCGGGATCGAGGCGCTTGAGCTGCCCGATCTTACGATGGTTAGCCAAGTCACCCTGCCCTAGTTCTGTGATCTTATCCCTGAAGGCACGCTTGCGCTCTTCGACAAGCGGCTCAAGGGTCTCGGTCAAGATGAGCTGCACTAGGTCGTCGGGCGTGTAGTAGCTGCCCGATCCCTTGCGCGCGAAGATGTTCGGCTGAACGGTGATTTCATCACCGTCGCGCGTCACCTCATATTCGAGAAGTCGCTCGTAAATCGAGCCAAGCTGCTGCACCGAAAGGTTGCGATAGTTGATATACTTGCGCCCGTCTGGCGTCACCTCGAACGACAGGGCGTCGATTACGCGCGCCATGACCGCATCGGGGATGCGGATGTTGGTCAAGATCGCGTGCCGCTCCTGGTCGAAGAGGCCGCCATTGTAGGGCGGCAATCCAATCGAAGCGTCACCCTGGTCGATCGCTATGAACAGATCAGCCATCGCCCCCCAATAGCGCGCGGCCGTTTCCGAGAAGACGTCGTTTTTGTCTTTGCGTTCTTTGACATCGAGGCGCACCTTGTTGCGCAGCCCGTAATCGTCATAGCGCGTGTCCTTGACCGGCAAGAGATCACGGTCTTCGGCATAAAGGATAAACAAGAGGCGGTAGAGAAGGATCAGCGCGGCTTCGCGGACTGCCTGTAAATCGGCTTCGGGTGCGGCCTTCACGATTGCGCGCACCAGATCGGGGAACACCTCCCCGAAAACCTTGTTGGAGAGGTCTTCGGCAACGCGCTCTTCGTAAAACTTCCCTTGTTCGAGAGCTTTTTCGTGGAACGTGCGAGGATCAGCGCCCGCAGGTACGAATGCGTCACGCCGGAAGATCAGCAAGAAGACCTTCAGCCAATGGCGACGATCGGCTTCATCGAGGGCGAAAAGCCCGTCATTGTGCCCTGGTAGGTCGAGGATCGCCGCGATGTCGAGCTCAAAGAATTGCTCGGATACAGATCGCGCGCCTGAGAAATAGAGCCGCCATTTTGAGCCGTTGGTCAGAATGCCCCACCGGAGGGTGCCGCCCGTGATGTCGTCGATGCGACGCAAGTAACGGAGCATCTGGGTCGAGGGCGCGGTTTCCTCTCCGCGTCGGCCAGAGCGCCGATCGAGGGGGCGCGCCCATCTTTTGGATTCGACAACAGCGCGACCGAACTCATAGCGCTTCCACTCTTCGGGGAAGCCATTCGCCTTGGCTTTGGTCTCCACACTTTCGAACAGCAAACCATCAGGCACGTCTTCGCGGCCCTTCGGTGACAAGTTTTGCTGGCGGAGCAATTCCGTCCAGCCAAGTGCTTCAAGAATTGGCCAGATCAGATCATCTTCTGTCTGGCTTTCGTTAGGCGTCTGGGTAACTGGAAAGCGGTCAAAATGACCGCGAATGCTCTTTCCGAATTGGTCAAGATCAGTGTCACCAAGCGCGTTCCACTCCGAAACACCTTGGATGGTTTCGGTCAAAAAGTCGGAGGTAAATAGACTGCCCTGGCTTGCGATCTCACTACTCAAAAGACGATCCCATTAATATTTTTCTACATCGGTCATGTTCGATCACGTTTATCTTTGATCGTTAGGTACTTACAGCCACGAAAATGAAGGGTTTAATAACCATGCATGAACGATATTTTTTGCCCAGAATCTCAACCACCAAGCAAATCTTGAACAACAGAAGGCCTGCGAGCAATCAACGCCAACAATACTTGGGCAGGTCCGTTCGGTGTACGTCGCCCGTGTTCCCAGTTGAGCAAGGTTCCCTTCGCGACGCCGATACTGCGTGCAAACTCGGCTTGTGACAGACCTGTCTGAGCGCGGATTTCAGAGACGTCAATTTCCGGAACCGCAATGTCGTGAACGGCAGCATTAGCCCCCTGCCCCTTCGAGAATGCCTTTGCTTCTTCCAAGCCTTGCTTAATGCTTTCAAATGCGCTCATTGTTTATCACTCCACATAGCGATGATTTCCTTACTCAGCTCCACAGCAATAGCTTGCTCCTTCGCCGATAGGTTCGCCTTTTCGTTCTTTGCAAACACAGTGATCAGAAAGATCGGCATGTGGCGTCCGCCAAACACATAGATCGTTCTGAAGCCGCCACTTTTGCCGCCGCCTTCACGCGGAATGCGGACCTTGCGAAGTCCTCCGCCCAGTGAAGCGCCAGCGTCCGGGTTTCCCGCGATCCAGAGGATAGCGGCTTCCCGCTCGCTATCCGACATGACTGCTTTGGCCCGGCGTTGAAACTCCGGCAACTCAACGACTGTCTGCAATTTCGTCATCTAAATATACGTCAATGGCACATAAGTCAATGGCTCACTCCGGCGTACTCATAGGCACGGCGCTGCTTTACACCTTCCAGGACACTAAGGGCGCGTTCAGCTTCCGCTTCACTGCGAAACAAGTCCAACCGAACACGACCGCCCTGCCCTATGCGCCCCCACTCGCGTTGTAGCGTCCATTCCCCAAACAAGTTTGGGTGAACCGACATCCGATAGTATCGAGCGACGTTCCTACCAGGATCATGTTTTTCAAGATGGGTTTCCATCATCGGCCACCCTAACTCTTCGTCTTACGGTATGCCGCCAACATGTCCTCAATAACATCATTGAGTCGCCTTCCCTCTTCATCCCGCAACTGATTCAACTCGTCACGAAGCTGGCTAGACAGGTAGATGCGCCAGTAGATCATATCTTCATTCAGAGGTGGCCGACCCCTTCGAGGCGAGGAGGATACGGCAGCAGGCTCCGTAGATCGAGTGAAGCCATGTGCCTCCCCAGCCTTTGCGACGGCGTCTTTGTTTGGTTTGGCACGGATTGCCTTTGGCTTGCTCTTCAGAGCAGCCCCGATCTTTACATCGGTTTCTGGTTTTCCATCGTCGTCATTTAGGTTCAGAAAGCTATTAACCATTATTCTGCCTCCAGTATTTCGGCCAGTTCTTTGCCGAGCCTAGCGGTGTTGCTGATCGCGCTGGCGACCGATTGATTATGCCCAAGCTCAAAAAGTGTCTTTCCTTCAGCCATCACGCGCTCAAAAGGCGCTCGACGCATAAGTTCGGTTTGCAAGCGTTCGACCCCTGCCCCATCAAGTTCAGCAAGTAGTTCCTTGTGAGATTTTGTGACGATGGCAGCATCAGTCTGAGTTATCAAAATTCGTGCTGGAACGGTTCTGCGGGCTGCACGTCCCGCGTCTCGGATCATCTTGAGGGCTGCGCCAGCGGCATCGCCATCCAGGGCACTTGGACGCATGGGTATAATGCACATGTCTGACGCGGAGGCTGCATAGGACGCCATAAGACCTGCTACGCCCTCAAGATCGACAAACACCAGATCGTGCTTCGCTTCGGCTGCCTCCAGGGTATCAAGGATGCTCCCGTCAGATGGATCAGAGATCACCTCGAAGGGCGGTTTTCCCAAGCCCTCACTTTTCCGCTTACCCAGCCAAACGCGCGCAATGCTTTGACGAGGATCGGCATCCACTATGGCGACTGACAAATCCGGATTATTCGCAAAAACTGTTGCGAGAGTGAGTGCCGACGTGGATTTCCCGCATCCGCCTTTGGGGGATAGAACGCTAACGATCATTGCTCTGCCTCTTTTTTACGGCATCTTTTATTACGTGACCTTTTATATGTCACGCTATTTTATATTTCACGGCATATTTTATACCCGGTATATTATACTGCATAATAAATATCACGTTACTTTTAATATCATAAGTCTTGACGCGCGGCCCACTTGCGACAAAAGCCTATGAAAGCGTTGTCTGGGCTTCTTGGCGGCTCCATCCCCTGATCAAGAAGTGACACGACCCACTGTCGCCATTCCCGCTCAATCACATACACGTCCCAGCCCGGGGCCGCCCTTCGAGCGGCCTCAAAAGTATCTGGCCGAAGAGAAACGGAGTAGCCTTCTCCGAGAAGGGCAGGGGCCGAGTTACGATTTCTGAAAGAAACCATGTCCGACTCCATGCTTACGGAGTAATCGGGCAGGTGATCGAATTCACACAGAGCTCTGACAGCCATCCGGAAGTTCCGCGACGCATCGCTCGATCCGCATTTTTTCTGCAGCTTCTTCAACCCTATCTGCCAAAATTCCTTCGCGCCGCAGTGCTTTCGAGCGATCTCGTAAATTCGTCTCTCGATAGGCTTCCGCAGGCGGAAATAGTCCGGATGCAGGGTCAGCACTTCATTCGCTTCAATCGCCTTGAACAGCCATTCGGACAGGCGCAGCCCCCATTCCGTTACTCGCCCGTCCTTTCGCGTCCGCTTGATCTTTGCCCCATCGATAAGACCGAATGCCTCCCATGTTTCCTCACCGCCGGTCTTGATTGTGGTCCGCAAGCGCGTGCCGTCGAGGCGATCCAATGAATCACGAAGAAGGTCATAATCATGGCCTCCAGTGTGTCTGTTGCTGAACTCCATGAAATCTCGCGCCTGAAACATGATCTCCCGTGAGTAGGGGCGACCTTCGTTTCTTGCAGCCATGATCTGGCTGATCGCGAAAATCAGAATATCTTTGTCGTAGATGTTCGCGATGCCCTTTGAGCTAGGAGTCACCTCTAGTACAATGTCGCCGTTCTCATAAGTTTTGACTTCGCGAATAGGTTTCTTTGACAAGGTGAAGATTGGATGTTCCATCGAAGCCATGTCACTTTTGATCACAGCATCAGCCACATCGCAGATAAAGAGGTCCGTCTGCGGGTATCTGTCCGGTAGGAGAGGGGGATTGTCTTCTTTCATGAGGCCTGCTCTCAACGGGATATTAGCTGCACTTTGGTTGTTATCGGGATATTAGCTGCACTTCAAGTCTTATCGGGATAACACCTGCAGTATCTGGGATAACACCTGCATCTGAACGGGACAATAGCTGCAGCACGAACGCACAACATATTGAAAACAAATATGAATAATGCCCTCAAATTACACGTAACACAGATTCTAACACATATATAACACTAGCAAGATTTAGCCAAAACCAAACAATCGGCTAACGAAGCAAGCGAATCGGCCAACTCAATCAGAATAAAACACACAGGCATCGACACCCGTTGTTGTCGTCGTCCACGACGCCCCAAGGACAGCGCAAGTTGCGGCGTTGCTGGCTAAGAAACGAGGAAGCGCAACCGTCAGCACCAAAACCAGAACGACACCACCCAGACCGACCCATGGAAGCCAGCGTCTGTCCATCTGCTGTTTTTCACGCAATTCCTGAATGAGACGCAGCGTGTTCGAATGTTGTGTCGTGGTTTCCTGAAACGATGCGCTTGATCTT
>NZ_JAXHCA010000002.1:0-79659 GCF_042466275.1 Sulfitobacter sp. R86518 | reverse complement strand
CTTCTGAAGCTCTTTGGAGACCGTGGCATCGAGTTCCGCAGTTTGACGGACGGGATCGATACGACAACCGCAGGCGGAAGGTTGGTGTTTCACATCATGGGCGCGCTTGCCGAATTCGAGCGTGACCTCATCAGAGAGCGGACCACAGCGGGGCTAAAAGCCGCAAAGAAGCGCGGCAAGCGTCTGGGTCGACCGCCAGCCCTTACGCCAACACAAATCGCACACGCCAAACGGGCCATCCAGACGAAACGTGAAACTGTCTCAGGCATGGCGGAAATACTGGGGGTCAACAGAAGCACGATCCAGCGCGCCTTGGCGGCGAGCGCGTGATGGACGAGCTTCAGCGCTACATTTTCCAGATCAAATTTGAGAATGCCTTCCTGAAGAACGAAGGGCAGGCATTCGAAGACATGTTCGCCGCGATCATGGGACATGCCTTTCCCGGCGATTTCCAGCCTGTACGTGCATACGGAAACAAAGGCGACCGGAAGAGCGATGGCTACCGGGCAAGCGACAAAACCATCTTCCAGTGCTACGGCCCCCGCAGCACAAAGCTCGATGCCATGCAGGCAAAGGTCGATACTGATTTCAACGGCGCACTCGGCCATTGGGGTGCGCGGATGGAGAGATGGATCTTTGTCCATAATGATATGGACGGCCTTCCGGCCGATGTCGTGCAGCAACTTGTCGATTTGGAAGCTGCAAACCCCACCGTGAAACTTGGGTCGATGGGCTATGCCGAGTTGTTCGATGTCGTGATGTCGCTAACGCCAACGCAGCTTACGGACCTTTTCGGTGCGGCTCCGACGCAGACGACGCTTTCGCAGTTGGAGTTCATGGAGCTTCAACCCGTGATCCTCGCGATCCCGCGCATGGAGCCTGACGATAATCCTCCGCTCACGGCGCCCTCAGCCACGAAATTGCAAGCAAACGACCTCTCTGACGCCGCCGCCGGCCTGCTTCGTGTAGGGCGTCGCCAAGAGCGTCTGGTCGAACGCTTCTTCGAGCAGTATCCAGTTCCAAACTTTGGCGAGGAGATCGCACAAGGTTTCAGAGACCGTTATCAAGCTCTCCGGGACGAAGGCGCGAGTCCCGATGCCGTTTTCGCAGAACTCCAACAGTTTGCGGGGGGCATGTCGGGTAGCCCCGAACATCAGGCCGCTGTTCTCGCTGTTATGTCGTATTTCTTCGAGCGCTGCGACATTTTCGAGGATCATATCGAGGAGGGTGCAGCAACATGATTCTTCCGACCAAACATATCCGGCCTGAACGCGCTCTGCTTACGGTTGGAGCAGAAGTCCTCGCCTGCCTCAATCGTCCGATGACGGTTTCGAAGGTATGGGACGAAGTGCGCGAGCAACGCGGCGAGTTTGTCGGCACTGCGCCCATAAACTATGATTGGTTCGTTCTGGCCCTCAATCTGCTTTTCATGGTGAATGCCGTCACGTTCGAGAACGGCCTTCTACGGAAAGCGGCGACATGATCCATTCCATCACCAGCGACTTAGATACCTTCAGGTCCCTTACGTTCGGGCAGGGTCTCAATATCGTCCTTGCCGAAAAGGGGGCCGAAGCAACCGATCGTCAGACCCGCAACGGTGCGGGCAAGTCGAGCTTTGTCGAGCTGGTTCACTTCATATTTGGCAGCAACGCGGACAAGAAAAGCATTTTCCGCTCTGACACCCTGACCCCCCATACGTTCGAACTCCAAGCGGACATCGGCGGGCATGTGATGACCGCTGCACGCTCAGGTTCCAAGCCCTCCAGGATACGGATACAGGGCGAGACTGACCATTGGCCGATCAAGCCCGACCTCGATGAGAAGACCGGTGATCTTGTTCTTTCCCAAGCCAACTGGAAACTTGTCTTGGGGTCTCTCTTCTTCAATCTGCCAACGAATGAGGACGCAAAGGCTCGGTTCGGCCCGACATTCCGTTCCCTGTTTTCTTATTTTGCGAGGCGACAGGGGAGCGGCGCTTTTGTTCAGCCGACACAACAGTCAGGGCAACAACAGAACTGGGACCAGCAAGTTGCGATCTCTTACCTTCTTGGTCTGGACGCGAGTATTTCGCAACAATTTCAGGAAACCCGCGATCAAGAGAAGGCCATGAAAGAATTGCGCAAGGCGGCAAAACAAGGCAGCCTTGGGGACTTTTATGGAAGCTCCGCACAGTTTCGAACTCGTCTGACGGTTGCTCATGGAAAGGCTGACCGGCTACGCCAGCTGATCGCAACCTTTAACGTGGTCCCAGAGTATACCGCCCTCGAAAAAGAGGCATCGGAGATCACCCGAGCGATCTCCACGATGAACAATGATAATCTCATCGACCGGGACCTGATCCTGCAACTGACAAAAGCGCTTGAGAGTGAAGAACCACCGGCAATCTCGAATGTCGAAAAGGTTTATAAAGAAGCCGGGGTCGTCTTGCCGGGGACTGTGGGCAAGCGTTTCGAGGAGGTGTCTGCGTTTCACGAAGCTATCGTCAGAAACCGGAAGGCTCACCTGACGGGCGAAATATCATCTGCGGAGAAGCGGATTGAAGAGCGAAATGAAGAACGGGCAGGGTTGGATCGCCGCCGACAGGAGATTATGGGCATCCTCAAGTCAGGCGGTGCCCTGGATCACTACACCAAATTGCAGGAAGAACTGGGCCGATCTGAGGCTGATGTAGAGGCTTTGCGCCAGCAGCTGGAAATCGCTGAGCGGATCGAAAGCACGCAGGTTCAACTCGACATCGAGCGCGCCCGCCTACAGCAAGCGCTGCAATCCGACCTGCACGAGAGAAGCGGGATCGTTGAGGAAGCGATCCTTGTGTTCGAAGACCTCTCAAACGCTCTTTATGAGCAGGCGGGTAACCTCGAAATCGGTGCCACCGACAACGGACCCACGTTCGACGTGACGATTGATGCACAGCGCAGCAAAGGCATCAACAACATGCAGATTTTCTGCTTCGATCTGATGCTGTCAGAACTGGCGACGAAAAGAGGGCTGGGTCCGGGTTTTCTGATCCATGATAGCCACCTCTTTGATGGTGTTGATGAGCGACAGGTCGCGAAGGCACTTCAGCTCGGAGCCGAACATGCCGAGCGTGTCGGGTTCCAATACATCGTCACGATGAACTCTGATGCATTGCCGCAAGACGGCTTTCAGGATGACTTCGACGTTTGGAAGCATGTAAACCCCACGCGACTTTTCGACGAGGAAGAGACGGGTGGCCTCTTCGGTGTTCGGTTTTGACGAGGTGATTTAATGTATAGCGGTCGAGAAGATGCGCCAGGATACTTCTACATTGTCCGCAAGCCGGGCGATGACTGGGAAGTGTGGATGTGGACCGGACACACGTGGTATGAGCCAGGTGAAGCCGAAGAGCGCGAGCCACCCTATTGGTGCGCACGAGTGCCGCAGGCTCCACAGCCGTCTCGTTGACTACCTTCCCGCGTCATTGGGGTCCTTTGCGGGACGGGGCGAAATGACTCTCTCAGCGTTTTCGGTAAAGCGGCCGTTCGCGCATAGCGCGGCGGATTCAACGAAAGAGCCCAATGTGTGAATTCGATTTCCGTGCTGCGTGCGCTCGCAGCGTAGATAATGCTGCGCCAGCGTAAAATTTGGTGCTGCCGCGCGGCGAGAAAACCAGCCATTCGAGCAGAGTGCAGCATGGATCAGTGGCGGAATTTACAGACTGCGGACAAAGTGAGCATTCGCTGCGGCTGCGCGAATGGCGGCTTGGCTCAAAAATCCTTTGTCGAAACAGTCTCGTTCTTTTGCGTTTGCTCCCACAGCGCGATCAGAGCGTCTCCTTTTCCGCTAAAACTGTCGAACAAGAAATTGCCGTCGGCGATACGGTCAACGCGAAAATGGCGCAGGCTTTGGCGGAGCTCACACCATGCCACGATCATGACGTTGTCCACATAGTAAATGAGAACAAGCGGCCAGATAATGCGGTTGCTTTCACGCTCATTCGCATCTCGATAAAAAACCTCCAATTTCGTTTCTGCACGGATCGCAGCGCGAAGACGCGACAGGTCTATCGGCGGCTCAGTTTCGACGCCCCACGATGAGGCGACGAGCTTTCGTGTTCCTGGTGCCGCCTCATGCAGTTTTCGTGAGGCGCGTCCGGCTGCACGCCACAAACCGGGATCGCCTGTGCGTGCTACAAGGCTTAGACCAACCGCGATAGCCTCGGCTTCATCAACGTCTAAGTTGATCGGGGGAAGGTCATAGCCCTTTCGCATTACATAGCCCACACCGGGCTCGCCCAATATCGGGGTCTGCATAGCCTGCAGGCTGGCAATGTCTCGGTAGATTGTCCTGACCGACACTTCGAGGACCTCAGCAAGGTCACGTGCCAAAAGCGGTTTATTGGCAACTCGTAATAACTGAATAATCTCGAAAAACCGTGTCGTTTTATATGCCATGTCCACTCAACTTTCTGGGCCAGCATAAAACGCTACTGACATACAGATGTCAGTAGTACTTCGCTATTCCTGCACAATCAATGCAAGGAGGCGTCCGGTAAAAATGATCGATATGAACCAAAGAAAATCAGGCATTATACTCGTTGTGATCTCCGCGATTGTCTTTAGTTCTGCCGGCGTTTTCACGAATGGCGTTTCAACGGACGCATGGGGGATCATCTTCTGGCGCGGGGTCGCAGCGGCAACGTTTACGCTGACCTACTTAGTTTTACGTGGCGCATTCGTTGCTGAGATCAGGGCATTCAATAAACCCGCATTCTTTGTGACCTTGATGATGGCCGCTGGCACTGCCGCGTTTATTCCAGCGTTCAAACTCAGCAGTGTTGCAAACGTCGCTTTAATCTATGCTGCGGCACCTTTCATTGCCGCAGGGCTATCATGGGTCTTCATTAAAGAGCTCCCAACCACGCGCGTCATTCTCGCGAGTTTGGCGGCACTCCTTGGTGTGTTCATCATTGTTTCAGCGTCATTTGGCGACAGTCAGCTAAAAGGCGATTTCCTTGCTCTGTTCATGACCCTAATGATGTCAGCCACGATGGTTGTTTACCGAAAATTCCCATCAACGACTGCGGCGCTACCGGCTGCCTTATCATCCATTGTGCTGCTGCCATTTGCGCTGGTGTTTGGCGACCCTTTTGCCGCTCAAAGCCACGAGCTGCCAATACTGATTGCCTTCGGCCTTGTTTTCGCGGTTGCCTCGGTGACGTTGTCCGAAGGCGCTAGGCGACTACCATCAGCAGAAACAGCATTGCTTTCGACACTGGAAATGCCGCTTGCGCCCGTCTTGGCATTTCTGGTGTTGTCAGAAGGTGCCTACTACATCTGCGATCCTTGGCGGGACAGTCATTTTTCTAGCGGTTGTTTGGTCCCAAAGACATAACGCCGAACATTGAAAGCCGACCTTCGTACTCAATGCAGCATCTGGAAGAATGGGCTCGGAGCTGCCGAATGCACCCGCAGAGATTCCGCCTGCAATGGCGCGCCAAAAAACGGCCATTCAATCTGATGCTATAGTCTCGATGTTAGCGCGGTGCTGACGTCTGGGTTTGGAGGGAGGATTGGAGGGCATACTATGCCAAGAGTACAACTTCCTGCCGTAACTTCGAAACACGAAGCATGGAACAAAGGGCGGATCATCGGCCAGAAACGACCGTTGCTTCCAAAGCAGGTCTGGGCCATCCGCGCGCGCCTTGAACTTGCCAGCTATCCCCGCGACCTTGCGCTGTTCAACGTTGCGATTGATAGCAAGCTTCGGGGCTGTGATCTGGTCAAACTCACCGTCACGGACCTAGTGAAAGAAGATCGTGTTCGCGAACGCGTTTCGGTGATCCAGAGCAAGACCAAAAAACCGGTCCAGTTCGAACTGACTGAAAACACGCGAGATTCGGTCTTGGCGTGGGTCAAATCGCCTGAGATGTTTGCTTGTCGGTTCATGTTTCCAAGTCGTTTCCACGATCGACCACACATTTCAACGCGACAGTACGGTCGGCTTGTCCGTGATTGGGTGACATCGATTGGGTTGGAGCCGAGCGCCTATGGCACTCATTCACTCCGCCGGACCAAGGCTGCGGAAATCTACCGCAAAACGGGGAATCTTCGCGCTGTTCAGCTTTTGCTGGGCCACTCTAAGGGGTCGACTCCGGCTCAGTGCAGAATAGGGCGTTAAGCTCGGATTGGACTTCTGTGATTGCGCTCAGGCTTCGTTTTCGGTGAGATACCGGTAGATAGTGGCCTTAGAGAGGCTGTATTCAGCCATTAGCTTTTTGATTAGAGTGCCCTTTGCGCGTTTTTCGCGCAGTTCTGCAATCTGCTCAGTGGTTAGTGCAGGTCGCTTGCCGAATTGCACGCCTCGATCCTTGGCTTTCTTGATCCCGTCCATTTGACGCTCGGCACGGATTTCGGTTTCAAACTGGCCGATGGCCCCGAGCATGTTGAACAGGAGCCGTCCGGTAGCATCTGACGTGTCGATGTTTTGATCAAGTACAACAAGATCGACGCGTTTTTCGCGCAGTGTCTCCGCGATCTGACAGAGGTGTAGTGTGGATCGGGCTAGGCGGTCGATGCGGGTTACAATCAGCTGGTCGCCTTCGCGAACATATCCCAAACATTGTTTGAGCTGGGGGCGTGCATCGGTGGTGCCGCTACGCTTCTCCTCGAATAGCTTGTCACAGTCACTCAGCTTTTCTTGCTGCACGTCCAGAGATTGTCCGACTGAGCTGACACGGGCATATCCGACTTTGGCCATAGGTTCTCATATAAATTAAGAGTTTGTGTGACTGTCATATTGAGACATTGAAAAAGACATGGCAAGCGAATGGTCTCAATATGTCTACTTTGAAAGACCCCATCCTATAAAGAAAGAACAATCTGATGGCACACAGAGCGGTTCTGACCGTGCGACAACGCGCGGCGCTATTTGATCTTCCAACTGACGAAATGGCACTGCTTCGGCACTACACATTGGATGACGAAGACATAGAGCACATTCGCACCCGGCGGCGGCCTGAAAACCAGATCGGCTTTGCGCTTCAGCTTTGTGCCTTCCGGTATCCGGGTCGCTTGCTGAAAGCTGGTGAGGTGATCCCAGAACCCGTTTGCCGTTTTGTAGCCGCGCAACTCGGATTAAAACCAGATGACCTTCTGCCATATGCCGCGCGGGAAAAGACCCGCCGGGAACATCTCGACGCTCTGCGCAAGATGTACGGGTATAAGATGTTCTCCGGCAAGCGGACCAAGAAAATGCGGAGCTGGCTGGACCAGAATGCTGGAACGGCGCAATCCAGCCAGGCTCTGGTGCGTGGGTTCGTAAAAGAATGCCGCAGACAGCAGATCATTCTGCCGGGAATTTCGGTCATCGAACGTCATTGTGCCGATGCGTTGGTCGCTGATGAACGTAGAATTGAGGCTCGTATTGCCACCCGCCTCGATGCGAATACGCGCACCAAGCTCGACAAATTGCTGACCGAGGAAGTGGATGGTCGGGTCAGCCGGTTCATCTGGCTACGACAGTTCGAAGTGGGCAAGAACTCCGCGGACATGAACCGTCAGCTTGATCGGTTGGAACTTCTGCAGCGGCTCGCGTTGTCGCCGTCAATCCTGGACGATGTTCCTGCGCACCGGGTCACGCAATTGCGCCGCCAAGGGGAGCGCTATTTTACCGACGGTCTTCGAGACATCACGAGTGACCGTCGTTTGGCCATCCTTGCCACCTGCATCGTGGAATGGTCGGCCGCCATCGCAGATACCGTTGTCGAAACTCATGACCGGATCGTTGGCTCGGTCTGGCGGGAAGCAAAGAAGATTTGCGATGCCCGTGTTGCTGAGGCGCAATCGGAAATCGCCACGACTCTCGCAGGATTCGAGACTTTGGGCACGACATTGCTGTTGGCAAAAGGCGATGACGCGGCAGTCGTAGGTGCCGTGGATGCGTCCTGTGGTTGGGGCGTGCTGGAAAACCTCGTCGCAACGGCGGCGGCACTCGGTAAAACCGTCAAGGCGGACGCACTGGCCTATATCGAGAAGGGCTATCATCGCTTCAAGCTCTATGCTCCGCGAATGCTGGCAGCATTGGAAATCGTCGGCGCCAGTGTGGCCGAACCATTGCTTGCTGCCACCGATGTGATCCGCGACAAACGCGATATCTCAAGGCGGTCCGCGCCATTTCTGAAACCGCAGTCAAAATGGCGAGGACATTTGCGGAATCCGGAAACGAACAGAGACCGGTTTTGGGTCGTTGCGGTACTGTTCCATCTGCGCGAAGCCTTCAGATCCGGGGATGTTTGGCTTTCTCACTCCCGCCGCTACATCGATATGAAACAGGCCCTGGTTCCGGTTGAGGCGGCTCAGACTATGGGCCTTTCAATGCCATTGGAACCGGAAATCTGGATCGCAGATCGAAAACAACGGCTGGAAGACGGGCTGCACAGGCTTGCCATGGCAGCCAAAGATGGAACCCTCCCTGGCGGCGTCATCGAAGAGGGCCGGTTGCGCGTCGACCGGCTTGAAGCTGATGTACCCGCGGAGGCCGATAGCCTCATCCTCGAACTCTATCGCCGCCTGCCGGAAGTGCGGATCACCGATATTCTCATGGACGTGGCCAATGACACGGGGTTCACTGATGCCTTCACCCATCTGCGCACCGGAGCTCCCTGCAAAGACAGGCTCGGCCTTTTGAATGTCATCCTCGCTGAAGGTCTGAATCTTGGGTTGAGCAAAATGGCCGGGGCCAGCAGCACGCATAGTTTTACCCAATTGGCACGGCTCTCAAACTGGCATGTGGAAAGTGATGCCATCAATCAGGCCTTGGCCATGGTGATTGAGGCGCAAGCGCAGTTACCAATGGCACAATATTGGGGTGCTGGTGAAACTGCTTCCAGTGATGGGCAATTCTTTTCCACCACGCGACAGGGTGAAGCGATGAATCTGATCAATGCGAAGTACGGCCATGAGCCCGGTTTGAAGGCCTATACTCATGTATCAGATCAATATGGTCCCTTCGCTACCCAGGTCATCCCCGCCACAGTGAACGAAGCCCCGTATATTCTGGACGGGTTGCTGATGAACGAGGCTGGAAAGCGGATCAAAGAACAATATGCCGATACCGGTGGCTTCACGGATCTTGTGTTCGCTGCCACATCGTTGCTCGGCTATTTGTTCATTCCGCGCATCAGGGATCTTCCTTCCAAGCGGCTGCATGTCTTTGATCGCCGCAGTGTCCCAAATGAGTTGAAGGGTCTGGTCGGTGACAAGATCAGAGAAAACACCATCATCGCCAACTGGCCGGATGTTCTGCGCTGCATCGCAACGATGCTGTCGGGAAGAATGCAGCCCAGTCAGCTTCTCAGGAAACTGGCCGCACGCCCACGACAACATGATCTGGCCATTGCCCTTCGCGAAATTGGGCGGATCGAACGGACATTGTTCATCGTCGAATGGGCGCTCGACACCGATATGCAGCGCCGTGCACATATTATCCTCACAGGCGAATACAGGTGGCGGCGAATGAACGCTTAAAACCTTACCGCCCTATTCTGCACCGAGCCGGAGTCGACCCCTCTAAGGTCGATAGTACAGTACGTTACCTTGGCGTCGAGCTAGAAGATGCCTTAAGCATCGCTGAGCGGATCGACATTTGACCCTTGTTGGCGTGCGGCACTCGCCGTTCGCCGATTTAGAACAGACCTACGCCTTCGCAGCGGCGAAAGAGAAGTACGAGCCCGAAGTCACCGATGCGGCGCTGTGCACCAACGACCGCTTCGCTGTCAAATCGAATGCAAACCGAGTTTCCCCCAAAAGATCAACTTAGGGACAAATCGTTGCAGCATGCCAAATTTTCCAGGCAGACAGAGCTTCGTCGAGCGCTTTGGAATAAATTCGACTGTCAACGTATCCGAAGTGTCGATCCGATGAGATTTTGGTATTTTCTCCAGCCAAATCTGTTTCGTCGAAAGGCAAAGCTGGCAGCGATAGTTGCATGGATTTAGTCATATCAGCCCGTGCCTCGATCATCGCAACGATCAAATGAGCGCCCTTGTCGAAAAGCCGATAGACGCTTGAGTTGGTTTCAATCATCCCTAACGCGTAGAGATCTGGGTTGTTGCGATGCGCAACCCGCATCCATAAGTCAGGGCGGTTTCCGCTTTCAGGAGTAAGTTCCGCATCCCTGAGGAACGGGGCGGATACACGATATCCCGTAGCAAATACAACTTCATCATAGGCTGTGTTGGAACCGTCAGTGAAATGAACGATCTGATCATCAAACTTTGCCACATCGGGTTTAGGTAAAATGCGCCCATGCCCAACATGAATGGGTATGTCGCTGTTCATCACCGGATGAGATGCAAACGGAGGATGGTCTGGATCGGGAAGTCCGAAAGTGGAGGGTTGACCGGTCAGTAAGGTCAGAAGGCTTGCCGGATCCGGAGGGGCTACCCAATCTGGCAATTTGGCTTTACCGCTAAACACCATATCAGAAGGCTGACCTGCGATGAACTTTGGCACAAACCAGTAGCCGCGGCGCATGCTCAGGGTGACAGACTTTGCCGTTTTGGTCATATCAGATGCGATGTCTGCCCCTGAATTCCCGCACCCCACGACAAGAACGTTCTTATCGCAAACTTCAGCTGAACTACGGTAGCTCACAGCATGACGCGCAACACCTGAAAACCTGCCCGTGATGTTCGGAACAACCGGATCCCAAAGTGTGCCGCTGCAACAAACAAGTGCATCGAAGGTGGACTGTTTTCCGTCATCCGTTGTGACGTGCCAAATGCCGTCACTTGATTGGACGGCGTCGCTTACGCCACATCCAAGGGTTACGTTCGGAAGAAGACCCTCGTCTTTTGCGAAGGTACGTAGATAATCGAGAACCTCTTTGTGCGATGGATAGATTGCCGCGCTTTCGGGAAAGGGATGACCCTCGAACGTAGAGTTTTCTGCCCCCTTCGAAGAAATGAAGTGAGCGGCGTCATACATGGGAGAGCCGACGTGGTCGGGATCCCAAATGCCGCCCACGTCCTGGTTTCGTTCGAATACGCTGAAATCATGACCTGATTGTTTCAAAGCGCGGGCCATGGCCAAACCAGCGGGCCCCGCTCCGACGACTGCAATACGCAATGGTTGTGGCGTTCGAGAAACCGTTACCGACGGGATCATGAGCCAACCAGATGCTGCAGATGTTTGTATCCCGCCGACTTTGCGTGCTCTGGCAACTTCCACACTTGGCCATTTGCGCACCAGTCTCCGTCCGGGACAGGACAGAAGATAACGGATGTCGCGACAGGGCTGCCATCGACGACTATTTCACTTAAGGCTGCGTGTACCGCGTTGCCAAATCCGGCCTGAGCCCCTTGATCAAGTACGCCGACGGGTGGGTAGATAAAGACGATTACAGGTGTGACTTTCGAAAGGGGGTTCACGCCGCCAGCAAAGACTGCGCCATCCGCCCATTCTTCGAATACAACCCAAGTCAGAAATTGCTGCCGTGGATCATTCCCAATCTGTTCCGCGTCGCTTGCAACTTTGGTGAGTTTCTGGGCTAGAACCGACTTGATTTCTGGGGTCAATGAGCCCGCTGGGGACTTAACGATGATGTTTGGCATTTTTAGTTCTCCTTTGATTGGAGAGTAAAAAAACATTTGTATTGTAGTAAGGCGAGTGTCACATATGACAACATGCATACAGAATTTGACATTTCATCTCAGCCAATCAAGACATTGGTGTTAGCACCGAAACGCCTGATGCGATCCAGCCTGGCCTTGACCCTCGACATTCTTGAAACGGCCAACAAGGTATCAGGGCAGTCAGTATTTGACGTTGATGTCGCATCGACAGATCAGTTTAAAAGGGCAGGGGCTGGGCATTCTATCATTATCTTGCCTGGCTTGGGCATCACGTCATCGAATGAGTTGGACGATCTTTTGTGTGATCCCGAAACACTGGTATTGCTCAGGTACTTGAAGCATCTCGGTGCCCAAGGCCAAGAGATACTCTTTGCAACCTCGTGCTCTGGCGTCTTTCTTTTTGCCGAAGCTGGGCTGGTCGACAAGAAAAGGGTGACGACGTCTTGGTGGCTCGCGCCATTGTTGAAAACGCGCTATCCGCAGGTGCAAATCTCATCGAGGGAGCTGACCGTTGATGCGGGGAATATACTGACCGCTGGCGCAGCTCTTGCGCAAAGTGACCTTATCTTAAATCTGGTCGAACGCTTTGCCGGCCTGCAGGCCGCGCATGACTGCCGAAAACTACTCCTGATTGACGATCGTAGAAGCCAGATTCCCTACATCGATACTTCAATGCTCATCGCCTCGGACCCCGCCCTGCGCCTGGCGGAAACCTACATTTTGCAACGAATGGCCGAAGAAATCACTGTTCCCCAAATCGCGGCGGCTGCGAAGCTCGGCCAACGTACCTTTGCACGTCGCCTTTCACGCATCGCATCTTTGACACCGGTACAGTTTTTGCAGAGTTTAAGGGTGGGCAAAGCTGTACAACTTGCCGTCCAAACGCACCTATCAAGTGCAGAGATTGCCGAGAAGGTTGGGTACAGTGATGGGTCCGCCTTGCGCCGTGTCGTGACCAAACAAACCGGCAAGTCGCTTGATACGCATCGGCAATTGGCAAATTGAAGGCTGAGCTGGGACCGCAGTCTAATCGTTGTTCAGAAAGAAGATGTTCGGCAGCGCTGGAAGTCCAGAGTCATCGTTGTGCTGCGCACGATAAATCCAGTATCCGCTTTGCGTGGTGATGAATCAGCTAATTGGAATAGACGGCGCACAACAACGGCAATGTACAACGAGATATTGTCCTATCCTGTTCGAGCACTTAAAAAAACCACTTGGGAATTGTTACCAAAAGTAGCCATTGGCACGAGCGCAGCGAAAGTTCCCTTCGTCCGCACCTTACCAGTTCATGCCCGGTGCCGCGAACGGCGTTTTTTCCAGAACCGTCATTAGTACGACGCGCGGCGAAGGTGCTTAAAGAGCCCACAGAAGACGAACAGATTCCTCGCTGCGTGCGCTCGCACCACGGATTATGCTGCAACGGCGAAGAATTCGGTGTCGCAACTCAGCGTGAAGACCGGCCATTTATACAAAGCGCAGCGACGAAAAAGTGGCCAAGGATCAAGTCGAGGACTTAGCAATCATTCTGTTTTCAGTTGATATTTGAGAAAGGCTGCCCCGTCATGTTCAATCTCATCGACAAATGTTGCCCCAAGTCTTTTGAGTGCTCCCAGATTTTTGCGCGAAGGAGGCAACAGAAAAGTTACGTAGGGAATGCGCTCATCAGCAATAGCGAACTCGATTGCTTTCTTAGATATGCGTGTGCCCAGCCCAAACGAGTTTGGATGGAGCACAAGACCGTAGTCCCACTCGTCTCCTTCTCTTTGAAAACCACCCCAACCTACATATTTATTGTTTAACAGTATGGCCCAATGGCCAAGTCCATCACGGTTCCAGCACTCTTCTTTGGTAGCGATGAATTTAGTCACGGCGGAGGCGTCCCATTCAAAAGTTAGCAGTGGCATATGTTCTGCTACGCGTGGATCAGACATATGGGCCATGATTTCTGCCGGATCAATCTTGGGCAATCTGGTGAATGTAATTTCGTGTCTCAATTGGGATTACACCTAAGCTATTCTGACTGTCTTCGTAGGACAACGGCTGCTCCCATTCAACAGGAGTGAAACTACGAAATGCCGAAAACTGCTCAATCTGAACGTTCTAAATAGGCTCTGAGTCGCCCGATACTGGTGCAGCGCAGTCACTGCTTTGAGCCGCCTGAGACTGGTCGCTACAATAAAAGGCTAAGCCCTTGATTTGTAGTCAAATGGGCCAATCTGGAGACCTTCGCGGTTTGACTGCCGCCTTTCGTGATGGAAGCGGCGAAATCAACAGCAGAGCCCAGAGTCCCCTATGCTGCGACGCGCACGAATGTCGGCTTTGACAAAAGCGCTAGAGGGTCGGATCAGCAACCAGCTGCACCAATGAGTGCTTGCGTAAGCTATACTTTAAAGAAAGCGTTCTCTATGGAGATATGTCCGTTCTGATAAATATTGTGGATACCTTATGACCTTTGAACAAATCCGAACCTTTCTTTGGGTCGCCCGTCTCGGCGGTTTTCGGAAGGCAGCAAACCGGCTGCATTTGTCACAACCAGCAGTATCCACACGGATCTCGAATCTTGAGCAAGAACTGCGGGTCTCTCTGTTTGAAAGGGGTAACGGAGACCTTGTTCTGACAAAGCAAGGGACGTTGCTACTATCCTACGCCGAACAGATGCTGTTCGTTGAAGAAGAGATAAAGCAGCGGGTTGCTAATCCGGCGGAGACGGAAGGGTTGTTTCGGGTTGGGGCGTCAGAGACAATTGCGCAGGCTTGGTTGCCCGAGTTTCTCAAAGCGTTCAGCAAAGAATACCCCCGTGTGAACGTCGATCTTACAGTAGATATCTCCTTGAATTTGCGCACAGCACTTCTTGAACGCAGGCTTGATTTGGTATTCCTGATGGGCCCTGTATCCGAGTTCACTGTAGAAAATGTGGCTCTCCCGCCCTTTGAATTGCATTGGTATCGCTCCTCCACAAATCCAAGTACGGACCTGACCGAAATCCCGGTCATTTCTTACTCAAGTAAAACGCGACCTTATCGAGAACTAATATCCGAGCTATCACGAACTGTTGGGCCGAAAGCGCGGGTGTTTGCATCGGCGTCTTTGTCCGCCAGTTTAAAGATGATTGCGGCGGGAATCGCAGTCGGTCCCTATCCCAGAGCACTTGCAAACGACTTTCTAACGTCTGGTCAGATCGTTGAGTTCGACCCCGGATTTCATCCTCAACCTTTGGAATTTACGGCGTCATATCTGTCCGAACCCCGCAGCTTTCTTGTTGAAAAAAGTGCGGAAATTGCGCGCTCCATCGCTTTGGAGTGGGACATCTCCCACCCCAGGTAATTCCAAATATTCTATCGACAGTGATATAAAATGATAATTTGATTTGATAGATGATCCTATGTGATGGTTTTGTAACATCACAGGAGCGATCACTATGAACTCACAAACCGTATCCCATTCGGACTTAAAATCTTCCTCCGCGGAACTGGTGCGTGCGGCAATACGGAGCGGGTCATACCAAGGTCACACTGCTGGTTTGGCCGCAGGCAAGCTCCAATGCAACCTCGCAATTCTCCCTGAAGAGTTTGCTTTGGACTTCCTGCGGTTCTGTCAAAGAAACCCAAAACCATGCCCGGTCGTTGGAATTGGTGACACTGGAAACCCAAAACTAACAACTCTCGGGAATGATATTGATATTTGCCGTGACGTTTCAAAGTACCGTATCTTCTGTGATGGTGTGTTGGGGTCCGAAGTTACCGATATTTCGGATATTTGGACTGATGATCTAGTTTCGGTCGCGCTTGGATGTTCTTTTACCTTTGAAAACGCGCTTTTGCGCAACGACATTCCCGTTCGCCATATCGAGGCGGGTCGCAATGTGCCGATGTATCGCACAAATGTTGATCTGACACCTGCAGGGCCGTTTGCCGGGCAGATGGTGGTGACAATGCGCCCGATTCCCGAAGGACAGGTTGCGCAAGCCAAGGCGATCAGCGGCAAATTTCCTCAGGCGCATGGATCACCCATTGCTGTTGGTGACCCTGCACAGATCGGTATTGCAGATCTTTCCAAACCGGATTGGGGCGATGCTGTCGAAGTAAAAGCAGGCGAGGTTCCGGTTTACTGGGCCTGCGGCGTCACGCCCCAAAATGTACTTCTCGATGCAAGACTACCGATCTGCATAACCCACTCACCAGGTCACATGCTGATCTCAGACATCGCAGAAGATGCCGAGACCACCATTCTACCAAGAAACAAAATCAACAAGGAGAACTAAGAAAATGAAAAAGACAATCGCACTACTCATCGCAACAACAGCGCTGGCGTCACCCGCCATTGCTGAAGAACTTTCTGTCGTCGGTAGCTGGTCAAGCCTTCCGTTGCACAATCAATATGAGGCACCATTCTGGAACACGACCTTACCAGAAGCCTCCGGCGGCAAAATCAATGTTGAGCTAACGACCCATAACGCAATGAGCCTTGGACTTGGCGATGTCTATCCGTTGCTGGGTCAAGGCGTTTATGACGTTGCCATGACAGTTGCCGACTACGCTGTGGCTGATGCGCCTGAGCTGGAGGGCTTGGACGTGCCTTTGCTTGCGCTGACGGCGGATGAAGCTCGTGCCATGGTCGATGCCGCACGTCCAATGGTCTCAGATATCTATCGTGATCGTTTTAACTCGCATGTGCTCGCAATCGCGCCATATCCGCCGCAAGTCGTGTTCTGCAATGCAGACGTCTCCAGCCTTGCAGATCTTGAAGGCCTAAAAATTCGTGCCTCTGGCCGTATGACAGCGAAGCTCCTCGAGGCCCTCGGCGCGGAAAGCGTTAGTGTTTCCTTTGGTGAGGTTCCTGGCGCGTTGCAAACGGGTACGGTTGACTGTGCGGTCACTGGTGCCGGATCTGGATACAGTGCTGGTTGGTGGGAAGTCTCAACACACCTGATGCCAATTCCTCTGGGCGGCTGGGATTCAGTCGTAACAGCGATCAACTTGGACAAGTGGAACAGCTTGGATGCTGAAACGCAGGCGCTTATCTCAAGTGAAATCGTCAGTGGATTTGAAGACCCTGCATGGGCTAGCGCACAAGATGCCTTGGTCAATGACATCTCTTGCCTCACCGGTAATGGTGAATGCCCATCTGGTGACGCGCGTTCAATGACCCTCGTGGACGTGAGCGAAGAAGATTTTAATCACGCACGCGAAATTTTGACCAGCGAAGTTCTGCCGGAATGGGCTGAACGTGCCGGTGGTGATTGGGCACAGCGCTGGAATGACAGTGTTGGCCAAGTTGTTGGCGTAACAATCAACTAATCGACAAATCAAGGGGCGTACCGAAGATGGAACTAAAAATGATACATAACCTAAGGGTTATCAACAAAGGGGTCGCCCTCGTTGTTGGTGCAGGCTTACTGCTTTGCGCAGGATTTGTGCTCGCAGACATCATTATGCGCCAGATCGGTACGTCCTTTGGTGGCACTGAAGAAATCGCGGGCTACGCTATGGCGCTTGCAACCTCATGGGGCATGTCCTTTACTCTACTGGAGTTGGGGCATGTCCGAATTGATCTTTTGCGTAGTCGCGCAGACAGTTTCAAACGTGCATTGTTCGACGTCTTTTCAATGATTGTCATGTCCGGCGTCATCATTACAATCGCGATAAAAGCGTGGCCTGTACTGGAAAGGTCCATCGTCAATGGATCACGGGCAAACACACCGCTAGAAACCCCGCTCGTATGGGTTCAACTGCCGTGGTTCGCAGGCTGGGTCTGGTTTGCATTAATGACAACATTGACGACACTTGCGGCCCTGAGCCTTTTACTGAAACACCGCCATTCTGAGACGGAAAACTTCGTCGGCGCGTTTGCTGAGCAGGAGACGTTGCAATGATCGGTTATGTTTCTGTTGGTCTATTGGGCCTACTCGCACTCTCCATCCCTGTTGGCATAGTATTGTTTCTCCTGGGTTTCGGAATTGACATGTTTTTCTCCAGCTTCCCGTTGACCCGAGGCCTTGGAAATATGGTTTGGTCTTCATCAAATTCGGCGACTCTGATCGCAATCCCATTCTTTGTGCTCTTGGGTGAAATCCTTGTACGCAGCGGTGTAGCGACCAAAACTTATGCTGCATTGGATCGCTGGGTATCTTGGCTACCGGGTGGTTTGGTTCATGCCAATATCGCTACAGCTACGATGTTTTCAGCCACGTCTGGTTCGTCTGTTGCGACAGCCGCGACAGTTGCCACGGTTGCAATGCCGCAAGCGGAGAAGCTGGGCTATGATCCCAAACTATTCTCGGGTGCAATCGCCGCTGGCGGCACTTTGGGCATCATGATCCCGCCTTCGATCAATCTGATCGTTTATGGTTTCCTGACGCAATCGTCTATCCCCCAATTATTTTTAGCAGGCTTGATACCCGGACTTGCACTGGCCCTCGGGTTCATGGCGATCACTGTGATCATTTGTCTGATCCGTCCTGATCTGGGCGGTACACGGCGCACGTTCCCAATTGCACAGATGCTACGTGCTTTAATCGATCTGGTTCCCATCCTGATCTTGTTTGGTGCTATTGTTGGTTCGATTTACGGGGGCTGGGCAACTCCAACGGAGGCCGCCGCAGTAGGTGTCGCGGGTTCACTAGTGATTGCCTTGGTGTTTGGTGGCGTGTCGTGGTCAATGCTGACGCAAAGCCTCACTGGTACGGTAAAGATCACGTCCATGATCATGTTGATTGTAATCGGCGCGTCCTTCCTGAACTTCACACTGGCCTCTGCTGGTTTGGGCCGCGAGTTGACTGAATTTATGACGGGTCTTGGCCTCACCCCGCTTAAGACAATCCTAGTGGTCGTTGTGCTTTACATCGTGCTTGGGTTCTTTATCGAAACGCTATCACTCATGGTTGTGACCATTCCAATTATTGTCCCGCTGGTCGTGGCCCAAGGGTATGATGTCGTCTGGTTTGGCATTTTAATGATCGTTCTCATTGAAATGGCATTGATTACACCACCCGTTGGCCTGAACCTCTATGTTGTACAGGGTGCGCGTAAATCTGGCAGCCTAAATGAGGTAATGCTAGGCGCTTTGCCATATTGCCTGACAATGTTGGCGATGGCCTTCCTTCTTATCGCTTTTCCAAACATTGCTCTCTTCCTGCCAAACGCTTTGCAGTAAGAGAGTTCCCCCTCAAAACTAAACAACTGCGGGCCGCGCGACGCCTGCAAACAAAGGAGATATGTCTAATGTGGCAATTTTGGGTAGATCGTGGCGGCACATTTACAGACATCGTGGCGAAGACGCCCGAGGGTGAATTGCAGACGCATAAACTGTTGTCCGAAAACCCAGAAGTTTACACTGACGCTGCCGTCCATGGCATTCGCGAACTTCTGGGTCTTGGCCCTGATGACCCCATTCCAAATGGCCAAATTGGTGCCGTGAAAATGGGCACAACGGTTGCGACCAACGCCTTGTTGGAGCGTAAGGGTGAACGAACATTGCTGCTGATCACCAAAGGCATGCGCGATCTGCTGCGCATTGGGTATCAGAACCGCCCAAGGTTGTTTGATCTCAACATCGAACTCCCCGAGTTGCTCTATGATGATGTGATCGAGATTGAGGAACGGATTGGGGCTGATGGTGAAACTATCACGGCCCTTGATACGACTTATGCCCGCGAGGCGTTATCGCGCGCATATGGCAAGGGATACCGTTCAGTCGCGATTGCGTTGATGCACAGCTACCGGTTTCCGGATCATGAGCAGAAACTGGGGCAGATGGCCGAACAATCTGGTTTTACCCAAGTATCCTTGAGTCATGAGGCCAGCCCCCTGATTAAGATCGTATCTCGCGGTGATACCGCTGTAGTGGATGCCTACCTATCTCCGATCCTAGGGCGCTACGTTAAACAGGTGGCTGATGCATTGGGCACGTCAAAGGGTGGCTGTGAACGCCTAATGTTCATGCGCTCAAACGGTGGGTTGACCGATGCATCCTTGTTTGAAGGGCGCGATGCTATTCTGTCGGGCCCAGCGGGCGGTGTCGTGGGAATGGTCCGCACGGCCGCTGAACTTGGGCATGACAAACTGATTGGCTTTGACATGGGCGGCACATCCACGGACGTCTGCCATTATGCAGGTGAGTTTGAGCGCAGCTTTGAGACCGAAGTCGCAGGCGTGCGGATGCGTGCGCCGATGATGTCCATCCACACGGTTGCGGCAGGTGGCGGATCAATCCTGTCCTACCGTGACGGTCGCATGCAAGTTGGTCCAGAAAGTGCCGGGGCAAATCCTGGACCCGCTGCTTACAGACGTGGCGGCCCGCTTACGGTTACAGACTGCAACGTGCTGCTGGGCAAGTTGCAGCCCGATCTGTTCCCGCCAGTCTTTGGACCAGACGCCGATGAGCCATTGGATGTAGATGTCGTACGCGCCAAGTTCGAAGATTTGGCCGCGGAGATTGGCGGCGACATGTCAGTTGAACAAATGGCCGAAGGGTTTTTGCGCATTGCGGTTGAGAACATGGCAAACGCCATCAAGAAAATCAGTGTGCAACGCGGGTATGACGTCACCAAATACACGATGAACTGCTTTGGCGGTGCTGGCGGGCAACATGCCTGTTTGGTCGCCGATGCGCTTGGTATGGAAAGCGTCTTTATACACCCGTTTGCAGGAGTCTTGTCGGCCTTTGGTATGGGCTTGGCCGACGTGCGTGCAATGCGCGAACACCAGTTCGGTATGGGGTTTGATCAGATCAAAGGTGCACAGGTTGTGTTGGAGCGCCTAATCGCCGCAGCTGAAACCGAAGTGACGGGACAAGGTATCCCGCCAGAGCAAGTTAAAACCGTCACGATGGCACATATTCGCCCCGACGGCGCGCAACAAACACTTGAAGTGCCGTTCGGGACTATGAGTGAGATGACGAAGGCGTTTGAGACGGCACATCAGCAAAGGTTCGGTTTCGTGCCTGAAAACGCAACCTTGCTGATTGATGTCCTAACAGCCGAAGCGATTGGTGCGACGGGCGAAACCGTGACATTGCCAAATGTCGCCAAGGCTCCGGCGGCTCCTAAGCATTCCCAGATGTGGTCAGATGGTATGGTGCGCGAAGTGCCTGTCATCGACCGGACAACGATGGAGATCGGAGACGTTGTTGAGGGTCCAGCGATTGTGACTGAACCCACGGGCACCAACATCCTTGAACAGGGCTGGGAGGCAAAATGTGTCAACGGTGGAAACCTTGTGCTGCGCAGAACCTCCGTGGTTGCGCGCCAAGAGGCCGTTGGCACAAAGGTCGACCCCGTCATGCTTGAAGTGTTCAACAACCTCTTCATGTCGATTGCTGATCAGATGGGGGCGACATTGGCCAACACGGCCTATTCGGTCAACATCAAGGAACGCTACGACTTCTCTTGCGCGATCTTTGATGAAGCCGGTGATTTAGTCGCCAACGCGCCACACGTGCCAGTTCACCTTGGCAGCATGAGCGAAAGCGTGCGGGTTATTCTGCGTCAGAATTCAGGTAAGATCCGCCCCGGGGACGTGTTCATGATGAACAACCCCTTTAACGGCGGCACACATTTGCCCGATGTGACGGTTATCACCCCTGTTTTCGACAATGCTGGGACGCGGATCATCTACACTGTTGCCAGCCGTGGGCACCATGCTGACATTGGCGGTAAAACGCCTGGATCAGCCCCCCCAGATAGTCGTGTGATCGAAGAAGAAGGCGTCTTAATCGATAACTTTCTGTTGGTACAGCAAGGACAGCTTCGTGACGCGCAAACGCGTGAATTGCTCGCTTCCGGTCAATACCCGTGTCGCAATATTGACCAAAATTTGGCTGACTTGTCTGCCCAGATTGCTGCCAATGCAACGGGTGCCGCGGAGTTGACCAAGATCACGCAGCAGTTCGGCTTAGACACCGTGCACGCCTACATGACCCACGTGCAGGACAATGCCGAGGAAAGCGTGCGCCGTGTGCTTGATGTGCTTCACGATTGCAGTTTCACATATCCGCTCGACAGTGGCGACCTGATCAAAGTGACGATCACGGTTGACAAGTCGGAGCGACAGGCGACCATCGACTTTACCGGAACCTCCGCGCAGGACGAATTCAACTACAACGCGCCCATGGCAATCTGCCGTGCGGTTGTCTTGTATGTGTTCCGTACTTTGGTTGGCAGTGACATTCCAATGAACGAGGGGTGCCTGAAACCTCTGGACCTTGTTGTCCCCGAAGGCAGCATGATCAATCCCAATGCACCTGCAGCTGTCATCTCTGGCAATACCGAGGTTAGCCAAGCCATTGCCGATACGCTTTATGGTGCGCTTGGAGTCATCGCTGGAAGCCAAGGAACGATGAACAACTTTGTCTATGGAAACGACGTGCATCAAAACTACGAGACCATCTGTGGTGGTACCGGGGCTGGCCACGGTTTTGATGGCACCAGCGCGGTTCACAGCCACATGACAAACACCCGAATGACAGACCCTGAAATCTTGGAAACAAGGTTTCCTGTTCGCGTTGATGAGTTTTCGATCCGACATGGCTCTGGTGGAGTTGGCGAATACTCCGGCGGGAACGGGATTGTCCGTCGTTTGCGCTTTCTCGAGCCAATGACGGTGACGGTCCTGTCGTCACATCGCAAAGTGCCGCCCCATGGCGCTGCGGGTGGCGGGGAGGCCTCGGTCGGCGAAAACAGCATTGAACGTGCCGATGGCCATATCAATGTATTAAGAGGCAATGATGAGGCGCAACTCGCTGTCGGCGATGTGTTTGTGATGAAGACACCCGGCGGCGGTGGTTACGGGAAGGCCGCGAAATGAGCAGCTCATTTTTGAAAAACGTCGATGACATGTTTATCGCTGCTGCCGAGAACATCGACCTCCCCGAAGGCTTGGCCGACAAGATCAGATTTTGTAACGCGACTTACGTCACCCGCTTTGGTGTGCGACTTCGGGGCAAAATGTTTACGTTCCGGGGCTGGCGTGCCACACATTCAACCCATCATTCACCTGCAAAGGGGGGTATCCGGTTTGCCCCAAATGTGAATCAGGATGAAGTCGAAGCGCTCGCTGCCTTGATGAGCTATAAATGTGCACTGGTTGGGTTACCGTTTGGCGGATCAAAAGGTGCTTTGGAAATAGACCCTTCCGAATGGGAACCACACGAGCTTGAGAAAATTACCAGACGCTTCGCCCAAGAACTGATGCGTCATGGATTTCTATCACCTGCCAGCAACGTGCCTGCCCCAGATATGGGAACAGGCGAGCAAACAATGATGTGGATTGCTGACGAATATCGGCGGCACAAACACGAGGACATCAACGGCTCCGCCTGTGTGACTGGCAAACCATTGGATGGTGGCGGCATCGAAGGCCGGACAGAGGCAACAGGACGTGGTGTGCAGTACGCGACTCAAGCCCTGTTCGCTTCAGAAGTTGAGTTGCAAGGCACAGGATTTGCAGTTGATTCACTGGCTGGAAAACGAGTGGTTGTTCAGGGGTTCGGCAACGTCGGGTATCACGCAGCCAAGTTCCTGAGCGAAGAAGATGGGTGTCTCATTACCAGTATCATCGAACGCGACGGGGTCATCCGAAACGAGGCCGGCCTTGAAATCGAAAAGCTAAAGCGACACTTTTCTGTCAACGGTAAACTTGAAGGGTTTGCAGGTGGTACTTTCTCGGCTCAAAACGAGGGTGCGTTAGAAGACGACTGCGACATTCTTATTCCAGCGGCCCTTGAAGGAGTTGTGCACGAACGAAATGCTGCACAGATCAAGGCCAAGGTTGTCGTAGAAGCTGCCAACGGCCCAACAACGAGTACCGCTGATGCTATACTCAAATCAAGGGGCGTGGTGGTGATCCCGGACATGTACGCGAACGCCGGTGGAGTGATTGTTAGCTATTTCGAGTGGGTCAAAAACCTGACACACATTCCATTTGGCCTAATGGAACGCCGCTATGAGGCTACTGGTCACCGCAGATTGGCACAGTCGCTTGAAACAATGACTGGCAAAGCGTTTCCATTAAGCGACGACAAGGCCTTCACGGACGGGCCGCAAGAAATTGATCTGGTCCGGTCTGGCCTCGCGGAAATGATGTCCACGGCGTTTCAGGCTATCTCGCAAACTAAAGCCGAAGGTAGTGGCGATCAGTCCTTGAGGGATGCAGCCTATCAGATCGCAATCAAGCGTATCGCAGCGTCTTACCAAGCGATCGGAATTTGAGTGTAAGACATGGGCCATGTAGCCGTCACGTCGATGAAAGAGACGCTTGAGCAACCTCCAATCAGGAATAGTTAATGAAGTTTTCCACTGGATTAACGCAAATTGAGATCGCCATTGAACATCTTGTTGTCGCGGGCTGGACAGGGCGCGATCATGCGTCAGTTCAACACCACATTGATGAATTAAGCGAAATTGGCGTCGCCCCTCCGTCTATGACTCCTCTCTTTTATCGAGTGTCGAGTTCATTGTTGACCCAGGCTGACGTCGTTCAAGTTTTAGGAGTCGAAACCTCTGGCGAAGCGGAGCCATTTTTGGTTACTCACGGCGGTAAGTTTTGGTTGGGGTTGGCATCCGATCATACTGATCGAGAACTCGAGGCCACATCAGTCGCTGCGTCCAAGCAAGCCTGCGCAAAGGTCTGCGCAACTGCGGTTTGGGATTTCGACCATGTGCGTGATCATACCGATCAAATGCAGCTGCGATCCTGGATAAAAGAAAACGGGGAGTGGGTGTTGTATCAGGATGGCCATCTAGAACAAATTCTCCCACTCGCAACACTTGGTTCCCAAATTGAAAACGTCGATCAATCGGCCATGTTGTGCGGAACACTACCAGCTATTGGGGACGTCCGCCCAGCGGCTGAGTTTCGTGCCGAGTTAGTTGATCCCGTTTTGGAAAATAGAATTGAGCTTCAATATAGGTCTGAATGGCTCGAAAGTATCCGGTGAAATCTGCGCAACGCCACACGGATTGCATAAATTGTTTACCATTCCTCAATAAACTTGCTGCGGTCCATTATTAGGCTTGATCAACAGTCAAGCTTGAAGCGTACAACGCGTGGCTGATTGCAAGAAGCGGACAGTTACGCAGCCTACAGCGAAGTCACCCTACGTCCGCGCCCTTAGTGTTGGTCCAGCGTGCAGCGAAAGGGCGGTTCCGATTTGGTGACTTTTGTTGGGCCTGAACGGCTGCTTCGGTGATGTGGGCTGCGATGCGGCGAAACAAGTGCCGCACCTGCGAAACTATACTGCGTCAGCGAAGCTCAGAAAACGAATGACGGCAAAGTCCGCGTTGTGTCAGTTCGTGCGGGCCGCAGCGAACGGCTGCGCTGCCCCGATTGCCATCAAACGGGGATGTGCTTCACATTTCTGGAACGGGGAGTATATGTCATGTGAGCGATACGTGAACTGCAACTCTTGTCGGCGTCAGGGTAGGGGTCTCATTGTAACTCTTCCATCATTTTCTCGCGGAACACCTCGGCGGGCGTTTTCCATCCTAAGCATTTGCGGGGTGTGTTGTTGAGACGATCACAGATCTCTTTCATGTCCTGATCCGACATGGCACGGATGTCTCGCTTTCGTGGAAGCCAGCGTCTGAGCCTTCGATTTGTGTTTTCGACAGTGCCTTTCTGCCAGGGAGAGGAAGGGTCACAGAACCACGTCTGTGTACCAATTTCGGCCTGCAGATGTGGCCAGCTCATAAACTCGGTTCCGCGATCAAAGGTGATTGACCTGCGCGCCTGATGGGGCAGGTCACGGATCGCATTCATGATCTTTCCCATGACGGGCTTTGTGCGCTTGTTCGGGTTCTTGAGGATCACGGTGAACCGGCTGACGCGTTCGACCAACGAAGTGACATTGGCTTGGCCAAGCTTTTGTTTGAACAGCATCAAATCACCTTCCCAATGGCCAAACTGGCGGCGGTGCGCCACATCATCGGGGCGAAACAGGATGCTGACATCGCGGTGGAATTTTGGTTCTCTGCGCCGTCTGGTGCGCCGTGGCCGTCTGGCGACACGGTGCGTTGGCAGGTACCACCACAGATCATGACGCTGGCCTTGCTTGGAATAAATGTAGCGGTAAATCGTTTCCTGACAAACTCGTGGCTTGGCACCTTCAAAGATCATCCGGTTCCCGATCTGTTCGGGTGTCCAGCCGTTTTTGAGCAGATCGATCACACGCTTGCACAAAGTAGGGTGCCTGATCAGTTTGCGATCGCGCGCACGCCGATCCGCCGTCATCAGCTGAGCTGCGGCACCGTAATAACCGTCGTGCTTGGGCATGCTTTCATCCGAGAAATGATTGCGCTTCAGCTCGCGGAAAATCGTCGACCGGCAGCGCCTCAAGACACGCGCCATTTCGTCAACAGGGACTTTTGCATGCCTCCAGCGTTCTATTCTGCGACGTTCTGTGATACTCAACTGCTTATAAGTCGTTCCCATATCAATTCCTCTCGTCAGATAACATATTGTTTTCTAACAAGAGTCGCAGTTGGGGGTAGCGCGCGCCGGTGACAACTGACTTATCGCATAATCAGGGTTATGTTAAATAAGTCAGTAGTGCTGACCTTAGTTTAACATTTTCGATGCTCTGCATTCACAAAGATTATTCGTAGATGACATTCTCACACTTGCCATCTTTCCACATCGGAACGAGTGCGCCGGTGTTCCATTTGTAAAGCCACCCAACGACGTCCCGAGTCTCCTGATCAAGAATGAACTTGATCGGTTCGGCGGTTTTACGCGCCTCAGACTCACTTCGTGTCGTCTTCGAAACTTTTGGCATTACTTTTAGTTTTGTCGTGGTTGCTGTGTCAGCAGAATTTGTCACTTTAAGTTCCCCGCAGATTTTGGCTGAAAAGCGCCGAATAAGGTTCGCGCTTCAGTTGTGCTTACTATCTCCGCGGACGCACGATAAAGAATGCAAAACAACGAAAGAGAACGAAAAAAAGAGTTGCAACATTTTGAATATGAACGGGAAATATTTTGTTGCACCGCAGCGAAGTCGGGACAATTTTAAGCGACTTTTTGCTCGTCTTGCGGCGGAGGGTGCAGGCCGGCCATTGGACCTGCATGGCTTCCCAGATGGCCCTTGGACGCCTGAAACGCTAACCCAAGCCATTTGCGATCTTAGCGGCAACAACAAAGGTATCGACCTGCGCACTGTTCAACTTTGGTTCCAAGCAAACGACAATGGTATAGGTGCAGATAACATACGTTGGCTTGCACAGATTTTTGGGTGTCGCGATCCCGAAGCCACTAGTCTCTGGCAAGCTGAACTTACGGCAGCCAAAGAACGACTGAAAAGCCAAAGAAGAGCCGCGAAGAAAAAGCAGGCAACCGATCCGCCGGAAGAAAAGAGCGCAAAAACCATTGTTCTTCCAGAAAAAATACGAGGCTTCAGTCTTGCAAGGCGTTCCGAAGCATTTTTCTCTGGTTCACCACTAGACCTACCCTCCTGCATCTTTGCGGGCGCTGTAGCGCTTGGGCTATCGTCGTATTTCTTAGGTATCCATAGTGTTACCTATGGCGATACAGGTGCGTCTTTGAAGCAAGTCGGTTTCATCTGGGCACCAAATTGGACGATCTTATTTATGGTCTTCCTACCGCTGTTTTGTGCATTCGTTATTGAGTTGATCCATTTCTGGAAAAATGAAGGACGTTTGACGTTCTTGGCGGAGGGTGATCGAGAGAGAAGTGTGATTGATTGGTCTCGTAGGATTAAGGGTTCATCCTTAACGTACTGGTCTGTTTTTGTCATGTGCGTCGGCTTCGCGGGCCTTTTTCAATGGATAGGTGTTCGCTTTACCTCGTTGACCAGCGGAGGGGGCGATTACGCTATTGACTGGGGGACTTTGGCGCTCGTGCGTCCAGACGCCATATCGGTGCCGCAAGCTCTTGGATTCACAGGGTTGGCCTACCTGTACATGTGTCTCTGTTTCTATCTTTTCTTTGTCGGGCTCATATTGCTCTATACGCTGGCCTACGACCTCTGGGACATTGCCCGTCACTCAGAACATGCCTCAGAAAAGGACACTCATGATGTGAGCTTGCGAGTGATGCGTGGGATATTCCGCTGCACTCTTTTGGGGATCATGGTCGCAACATGCATGAAGTTACAAAGCTTCTATTTGACATCGAGCGGAACAAGTTTTCCACGTTGGCTGGTGGACGACATACTTTCAGCGTTGGGCGGATCAGAGGTAACAAACCCTGAGAATACACTAAGTCGGCCGACACACTACACTAGTCTGTTGGTTACATTGGCGTCCTGCATCCCATTTTTGTATGGATCCATAAGAATTGGTTTTGATAGCTCGTTTCATCGTGCCTGGGTGAAAATGACATCAATCATTTCTCTCTTAACAATTAGCTATCTAATGATCGGGGCTTTTACTGGCTTTTCGATCCTACTGTTTTTCGGAATTATGATCGCTGTGTATGGCCTCTTTGATCCCGATTTAGGTAAACGAACAGCGGGCGGACGGAAGGGTGATCAGATTGTATCATAAATGGTTGGATAATTGGGACGAACAGCGGGCGCAGCGTGGCGATGAAGTAAAGAAAACTGCCGAATTTGAACTTGACGCTAAGGTTGCGTTTCCGCGCGCAGGGGAAACGTCCAGCCTCGCCGATTTTTGTGAACTTGCAGGAGAAGCCGTAGACGATAGCACGTTCTTTGATGATCCTAGTTCAAGCATTTCCGGTTTTGAAATATTCAATGGGTGGATCAAATTTCCCTCAAGGATTTCTACAGAAATCGAGGAAAACAACCTAGTTTGGGCGAAAGTGACAGAAAGCGGATCATTCGATCATGCTCTAGTGGTTTTCCATCACTGGAATGCAAGCAAGCGTAACCGTCAGATCGCGAGCTTTTTCTCAAAACGGGGCATCACGGTTGTTGAGATTGCCATGCCCTACCATTTTGAGCGCAGTCGCCCAGGTTCAAATCATGCCGACTACATTCTTAGTTCAAACCTCGGTCGAACAATGCAGTCTATGCGGCAGGCAGTGCTTGATGGGCGTAGATTGATAGGCTGGTTAAAGTCTGAAGGATATGGCGATGTCTCGGTTCTAGGTATGAGCCTAGGATCATGGGTTGCGGGACTGGTAGCAGCGCACGAACCATCTGTAAAAAAGGCATCGTTGTTTTTGACTGCGGGTAGTCTCGCGGACATGGTTTGGACAGGTCGTGCTACGCAAAAGATACGCCAAAGCCTTGAACCAGAGATTGATCTTCCCACTCTCAGATCGGCTTGGGGTCCACTCAACTTGGAAAACTACGTTGATAGATTGGCACGGCCGGACTTAGACCTTCATGCCGTTTTGGCAAAGAGGGATACGGTTGTACTGCCAAACATATCGAAGCCGTTCATTGATAAGTTGCTAGAAGCTGGAGCCAAACCGAGCTTATCGGAGCTAAATTGTGGTCACTATTCTTTGGCACTACCACCCCACATCCTTGTGGCTGGATGGGGCTTGAAGCGGTTACTTAAGCGACCCCGCTTGTAACCTGGGTCCATTGTGGGAGAGTGTGGAATCCTACGCTAAGCGAAAGCCTACGTTCATTGACGTCCATTGCTGAACAGGGTGAAATGACACATTAGCCGCGAACTGACCCACGACAATCACTTGATTTAAGTCCCTTCTTTCGATTAAACAATATTATAACAGTATCACGACGTTATAATATCTTACTTCGAAAGGGGAACATCATGAAGAACATTCTCCGCACAAGCGCACTGGCACTGGCAACCGCCGTAGTCGGCATCGCAGCGGCATCGGAACGCGCGCAAGCCCAGACCTATCAGATTGATTGCGCAATTTTGTTATGCTTATCGGGAGGCTGGCCCGCATCTGTCCCATGCGCTCGCGCCCGCGCTGAGTTCATCCGCAGGATCACACCTTGGCCTGTTGAACCCCCGTTGCAAATCTGGCGCTGTCCGATGGGCGCGGCCTACACTGTTGATCCTGAAACCCTGACTGCCGACCGCATCTACGACATTCTCCTAGAGTTGGACGATGTGGCACCACAGCAGTCGTACCCAAGCGCACCACTCACGGATTTCGCGCTTGAGCCACAGCCCGCCGTTGTTCGACGCAGCGGCGGGACTGCGGCCCCTCTCCCAGAAGGCTACGCGTTGCAACTTGTTCAAGATGGGGGCGGCGCTGACATCGACATCAGTGGGCAAGAGTTCAATTTTGTGAGGTCCATCCGGGTCTACAACGTCACTTATGCAAGCCAGCGCGAAAGCGGGCGCGACGACGATTGCAACAGATCATTCTCCATGCGCGTCGGGACCTATGGGACACAGGGCGATTTTCGCTGGACCGGATCAAGCGACTATCGCTCACTTCCTGCAGCGCACACGGGGCTTGAGAACTATCCAAGCAACTGCCCGTCAATTTTCCATCGCTCTGTTTTCGTGGAATGGCGGGATTATGAAGGCAACTACGGCTTCGAGCAGGTCAACTACTAGGCGTAGTATGACGCCGAACGAACAATACTATAATTGCGACAGGCATCCAGACGTTGTATGCCTGTCTTCACAAATAATAAGAATCAACAGGCAGAGGAGCAGTTCCCGCCGTACAACGAGAAACCCCCGCAGAGGGGTTAACCTGTACGGGGGGTTTAGAACCAAGGGATTGGCGTCCCAAGCGGCTACAAGAATTTTCAAGTCCGGTTCTAACACCCCACCCACATGGCAAGCAAGAAAAAAACGCATTTGTGCGCTCGCTACATCTGCATCTTGGTCTGACCCTTCCAAACGCCACAAGAGTTAGACCAAGGCGCATCATACAGTAGGTACTATAGCCGAACGGCCAATACCCTGTATTCTGAGAGCGTCGGAAAAAAGAGAATCGAAAGGAGAGAACAGCCCTAGAAAGTAGAAACCCCCGCAAGGCGGAAACCTAACGGGGGGGTTCTGAAACCAAAGAACGCCAATTCTTTAGCAGATCAAAAAAGCTGTTGATCTCGGTTTTATCACCCCCTTCCAAAGCTGGCAACTAAAAACGCATTTGTGCGAACCATAAAGAATTGCCTGCTTCCGCCCGGCTTAAACCGAGCAAGGACAGAGACATGCACAGCATTGCAGCTCGTATTGAGCAATACGATCACCACACCGAAGGGTTTCCCACCCTACCAGACGGCATGGAGCGTGACGGCTTCATCCGTTTGTTTGAGAACGTCGCACCGACGATGTTCAATCTAACTGACGCGGAAATTTCCACTTTCGTCCGCATGGCCGAAGATCCCCGGCCAAGCGACTGGAAGTCGCCGGACCGCGAACCCTGTTGCTACCGTAGGCAGGGCGAGATTGCCGCGAGACGCAGCAAATCCCGTTACAGTATCGCCCGACATGAAAAGCGGCTTGCCGACGTGGGCCTGATCGACAAACGCACAATGGCGCATGGCGGCAGGTCAGGGTTTGATGGGTGCGGTGTGTTCTTCTCGTGCGCAATCGCCCTGGTCCCCGCCATGCTGGCGCACCAGCACCAACAGGACGCGCTAAACAAAGAGCGCAACCTCCTGTGCAACACACGCAGCATCCACAAGGGCCACCTAAAGGCCGCGATCAATGACCTGGCCGACCTTGGGGCCGACACGTCGCAGATCGAAGCTGAATACGAAGCGTGGCCGGATGCACGGCAACTGAGGCGGATCGACATGGACGATCTTCGTCAGCACGTCGCAGAGGCCGACTTACTCACACAGCAAACCATCATTTTGCTTGATGAAACACAAAATATGCAACACGGGTGCAGCACAAGTGCAACCCCCTATATACAAGATACAACCCAAGACTTAAATCCTGTCTGTAACGCAAGCGTGAATAAAAGGAGCGCGGGCAAGCCCACGCACTCTGGATTTGTTGGTTCAGAGCCTAACGGCCCTGAACATTGCAGAGAAAAAAATAATGAAAAGTCGTGCGAGACAAGCAAGGGCGAAATTCGATTAAAGCTATCAGGACCGATCCTTTATGGCCTCGCATCACCGGACATGCAGCTCTACATCGACGCGAGGACCTGCGGACGACAACCCACCGAGCATGACGTTTCTGCTGCAGCCGTGCAGATGCTTCCCGAATTGGGCATAAATCAAACGGCGTGGCGTGACGCTTGCGAAGTGATGGGTCACAATGACGCCCTTCTCGCCTTGATCATCACGGATGCAAACAGGTTTACACCGGAAATCCGTGTTCAAAACCCCGGCGGATACCTTCGGGGTATGACCAGTGCAGCCCGCAACGGAACTCTGAATCTTGTAGGTAGCTTGAAAGCATTGGCCGAGCGCAAAGATGAGCAGAACAGATGATTGTTTTGCTATCCAGCGTCAGATTTGAGCGCTTCCCCGTGCTTGTGGATCGTCATTTGTTCGGATGGAAAAGGTGCAATCAACGAAAAGGCATCTTCGGGCGAACCGTGAAGCCAAACTTCGAGATTTTCAGGCGACAGGATCACGGGCATTCGGTCTGGATGCACGTCGCGCACCAGTTCATTGGGCTTTGTCGTAATGATCGAGGATGTCACCAGCGACCGTTCTTCTTGTCCGTATTGGCCTTTGAAAAACCGCCAAACCCCGGCAAATACAAACGGCGGTCGCGCGTCTTCACCTTTCAGCCCAAACCAGTAATACGTCGCCGGTTTTTTTCCCTTGGCCTCACAAAAACTGGTCGCAGGAACGAGACAACGCCGCGTTTCAAAGCTGGTTTTCCAAAATCTCGAAGTCAGCAGCTTGTCGTCACGCGCATTGTTCACGGCCTTGGGCTGGATTGGTTCTCCCGTCACTTTGGATTTTTGCGGCAGCACGAAACCCCAGTGAGACATTTCCAAGCGTCGCTCACCACCAGCGTCAAGAGTGATAATTGGAGCGGCCCCTTTTGGAAAAATTGCTGGCAGAGGTTGCGCATTTCCGAGCTGATCATTCTCGGGTTTTACGTCAAATAGCCTTCGCATCGTTTCTTGCGGGATGGTGTTGGAGTAAAGATTGCACATTGTTTGGGCCCCGTTCTTCACCCTTATAGTGAAATTTTTGGGGCGTCGCACGCAAGCGTGCGACCAGCTCTAGGTTTCAGCCGGCATAGGACGGCTTACACCCAGAACAGCTCCACCCTGCGCCTGGTGCTGCGATAGTCATTCAACGTCTCTTACAGAGCCGCGCCATTTCCTTCGCTGCATCCCCGCCCAGGGCAGGCCCGATCTGCCCAGAGGGTAACGATCTTCGCCCAAGCCCACTTCAGTTCTTCCAGCATTCTATTCTCCCAAAGTTGTCGAGCGTGATGGGCTGCAACTATACATTCCCGTTTCCGCACCATCAGCATTATAGGCTATCATCGTGCCATCGAGCACGGTTGCACCCTCGACAGGCACCAGCGTCCGCAACTCGACAGCAGCGTCCACGCCCTGAAACCTGCGCAGCGCAGCGTCTTCGCAGGCTTGCATGTCGTCAAATTCCGCTGTGATCACCTCTGACCCCGACTGAAAATTGAACAGCACCAATATCAAAACGAATTTCATTTGCGTCCTCTCAAAGAAAAAGGACCGAAACCTTGCGGTCCCGGCCCTTTCGGTAAATCCAACCGGAGTTTTTTTCACCTTCCACGCACCGTCGCATCCCTGCTAGGTCCGCAGCTCTCTGCAATATTACAATATTGTTTATAATACAACAATATTATGTACCCATCCCGCACACCGATAGGGTGTTGTCCGCCAATCTACCCTTAAAATCGTTTCATTCATCTTCCCCAAAAAATCCTCGGGGGAGCGGCCTGCAGGGCGCAGGGGCAGACAGCCCCTTCTATCTCAGTTTTGAGGGAAGGCGTTGGGACACATGCGCAGCATTGCCGCTATAGCTATGGAATAATCGGTACGAGGTGGTTAAACGCCTTGGATGTCTATTCCTCTGATCCATAAGCCGCTTTTTGTCGAAGGTGAGACCCATTCGTTAGGGCATCTTGATGCAAAGGGATATGATATGGTCGGCAAAAGCAAAGATGGTTGTGACCTTCGCGTTGTACTCCGGTTCTCTACGCATGTTTTTTCAGATCGAGCAACACACGGGCAACGCCGTGACTTGCAAGATCATAGTGGAACTTGGCGCACGTTCTGTCCAGATCGCTACGCGGTGTCGCTTTTGCTGCCCCAAGTTATGAAGAACTTTGTTGTAGCAGATGGTCACGCTGGCATTTCGCAGGACTTCAACAAAGGGTCAAATCTCATCCTGATTGAACCCGTAGAAGGCGAATCGTGGGCCGTGTTTTTTTGCTTTGAACCCAGCCCGCCCGGAGTGTTGCTGACAGTTCTGAGTGTCTATGCGAAGACCGGTAATATGTATGCTAGTAAAAAATTCAATCGGGCCAGTTACTATGCCCGGAAGTGCCTGTTTTCAAACGAAAGAGTGCCTTAAACTCAAAAGGCTCAACCTTTGATGGTTGAGCCTTCCGAGAATTACATTCGTGCCTTACCGTTGGTATACACGGCCATCAAGGGCGCACATGACGCCGGAAGCAACGCAGCCGGACGCCTAAAGAGGGTATAGGCTTTTGTGGCCACAAAGTCAAGAAAACGGTCTAGACCGTTTTGAAGCGCGGCGCACGGTCCGTTGACGAAAGTTAGACCCCCTTTTGTTAACGGGTCCATCCTTCGTTAAGTTTTTCCATGACCTTCTCAAACCACCCATCGTACCAATACCACTGACCGGCAACCTCGACGCCATATCCCTTCCCAGGGCTACGAGCGTCGAGCTGTTTCACCAGCTGCGTATGATCAAAAATTGCAAACTGTGCAAAGCCAGCGGCCTTTGCCTTGGCAACTATCGCCGTCGGGCGGTATTTTGGTCGTTCTGTGTCTTTCAGAAGCACTCTCTCAACATCTTCTGCTTCCGGTGTTCCAGCTTTGACAAACTCTACAGCCAAGTCAGATTTTGACGCCTTGCCCGCCACCTTTGGTACAAAGGCCACGCGATAGCGAAACTTGGGATCGGATTGTTCCGCATCAGTCAGACCATTGTGAAAGTCATCCATTGCCGTCGCTACATTTGGTGGCAAATCCTGACCAACCAAACTGGCCCGCTGGCCTCCATCGAAGGTGACGAATTGAAGTGCTATAGGTAGCCGCTTTTCCAATGCGAACTCCTTGCCAAATAGGGTCTTGATCGCATCGTTGAAGTTGATGCAACACGCTTGCAGCTTGGCGCTGAGAGCGGCGTCAATCCGGTCAGTGGATTGATGTTCGATTTCATGCCGGATTTCTGTAAGGAAGTTGAGGTTATCAACAACGCCCTTCTCAATCGGACACCCACCATGAGAAAGGCATTGTCCTAGTTCCCAATACTTGTCAGCACCGTGCTTCGTTTTCTGGACGATCCCAGCCTTCTTGTACCGATAGTCCACGCCTTCCCGCTTGTAGTAGGCATGCATCAGATACGTCCAAGCAATGACACTTGTGACGATGAAAAGTTCTGCGCGGAAAAACAAACCGGCGCTGTTGAATGTATGAACAGCCGCTATCATCGCTTCCCGAGCTTTGACCAGTAACTCGTCACCTTTGAGATGAAGCCCCGTTGCTGGGTCTATGTCCGGCCATGCATTCAGAAAAGCGTCCAGTTCGACGTCGCTTGCCGGTTTGATAGCCGCATGCATCTTCCCATCTTTGATTTGGGATATCCGAGCTTGGTTCACAGAGCGTGTTGGTCTTGAAAAATAAGCGTGAACGTCTTGCGGTACGTAGTTCTTCTGCAGCATCGCCTTCACAATTGCCACTTCCCACTTTTCAAGCGTTTTTCCGGTTCTACGTGCCAACCCCTATGATCTTTCTGTTATTTTCGGCGACGGCTTCAACGACTGTCGATCAGGTTTCGAGAATTAGGTCAGTTTTTGACGGAAAGGTCAAAGTCATCTGACGTTTCACACCCTGAGTCTTTGTTGGTCGCTTAGGGTTCGGGCAAGCCGAACGCCGCTGCACGACGTCTCGGGGACCGCCGGTCCCCCAATGCAACCCCGAAATACTGCGCCCAAAGGGGTGTCCCCACCAACGGTCCCTAAGGGCTGCGTTGCCGGGTGATCCCCCTCCCCTTTGGGCTGGATTTCAGCATTGCATCGGTTCCCCCCCTGCTCTCGGCGAGGGCCAAGGTTTCAGGAGAGGCACCGCTTCGCGGTCCTTCCAGAACCCTTGTCCGATTTTGGGAAACACCAGAACGGACCACACCACAAAGGAACACGATATGAACAATGCGCTTTCAATTCCCGAAGAAGATTTTGAGGCGGCGGAAAAGGCCAAGCTGATCGCGGAACACAATGACCGTTTTCGCAATACATGGGGGGCGGATTTTACGATCCCCGGCCAGATCGTCATGACGCGAGCAGTGGCAGCATTAAGCCCTGCTTGGATGGTACGACTGATGCAGGCAATCCAGCAGTTTTCTGACTTTACCGAAGATAACGACCCTTATGGGGATCACTGTTTTGGTGCGGTGGAAATCACCGTAGGCGGCGAGACCAAGACCATTTGGTTCAAGATCGACCTCTACGATTGGAAGCTTGAATATGGAGCCGAAGACCCAACCGACTTGGAGCAAACCAAGCGGGTCATGACGATCCTTTTTCCCTCTGACTACTGAAAATCGAGAGCGCCCGACGAAGGGCGTTCCCCCCAAACCCATCACCATATCTAGGATAGAAAAATGACTGACCAAACAACAATCCCGCAGATCACCGAAACCGTAGCGTTTGCTGATCTTTATGTTTCTCCTTTGAACCCGCGCACAGTGGTTTCCGAAGGTGAAATCGAATCGCTGGCCGAGAACATCAAAATCGCTGGCCTGATCCATAACCTTGCAGGGTTCCGCCATGACGGTACCGATGGCGTTGGTGTTGTTGCTGGCGGGCGGCGTTACCGCGCCCTTGCTTTGTTGCAGGACGATCCGCGCTTTCAGAACGTGCAGGTTCAGATTGCAGCCGATGAAGATACCGCAAAACTCTGGGCGACCAGTGAGAACGCACAACGCCAAGACCTTCACCCTGCCGATGAAATCCGCGACTACGGCGCATTGGAGAAGACAGGTTTGACCGCAGGACAGATCGCCGTGGCATATGGCGCGACCGAAAAGAAGGTCTATCGCCGCTTGGCAATGGCAGGACTGCACACGGATGTTTTGGATGCGTTGAAGGCCAGCGAAATCAGCATGTCCCAAGCCAAGGCGTTCACGATTAGCAATGACGAAAAGCTGACCCTTGAAGTGTTGGAGCGTGTGAAAGCGAACGGCACGAAGGGTTGGGGCGCAATGTCCGATTATCAGATCAAGGAAGGCTTGAAGCCTGATCACGTAAAAGGCAGTGACCGTCGCGCTGTTTTTGTTGGCGTTGAGGACTACAAAGCCGCAGGTGGCCGTGTCGGCGGCGATCTGTTTGAAGATGAAACGATCTTTGACGATCCCGCGATTTTGCAGGGGTGCTTTGAGGCGAAGCTTGCCAGCACCGCCGCGCAGATCGCGGCAGACAACGGATGGACTTGGGGCGAGGGTATCACGGACGATTATGTCTATAGCGATACGATCAATCGTACGAAGATGGCGCGGGTCTACAAGGTCGAAGGTGTGTTGACCGAGGAAGAAAGTGACCGCTACGACGAGTTGGGCGAACTGGTAAACGGTGACGCTTGCGATGAAGCTGGAACGGCTGAATTTCTGGAATTGCAGGCAAAGGCCGATGGGGGCTTCACAGCAGAGCAGCATGCCCATGCAGGCGTTGTGATCTACGTTGACCACAGCGGAGATGTAGAGGTGATTGAAGGGCTTGTGCGGCAAGAAGATCAAGAGGCAGCTATCGCAGCGGGCGTCTTGAAGAAATCGGCGCATAAAGAGACACCGAAGAAGTCACCCATTTCTGCGAAGTTGCAGGAAGACCTTGACCGGATCGTCATTGGCGCACGTCAGAACGCGCTACTGGACGACCCGACCCTTGCCCTTGATCTACTGGCTTTCCAGTTGACCCAATCGAAGGGTTGGCAGCGCATTCATGCCTATGACGTGTCTCTGCCCTATCTGGCGAACGTGCCAGAATGTGAGACAGGTTACACGCAGGACAAGCGGCTGACGTTGCCCGAACCGGTTGAGAGCAAGGGCAGCAAGGCCGAGGACTTCACCGCATTCCGCAAGCGCGGCCATAAGAAGTGCATGGATATGCTTGTGCGGGCCCTGATCGGGCAGCTTTCAATTTCACATGCCGATCTTGGCGAGTTGATTGACGAGAAAACGAAGAAGGTCACGCGGGAACACTTCACGCCGACCGCAGAGAACTTCTTTAGCCGTGTTGGTGGCCCTTACATGATCGACTTGTGGAACGAATTGTTGGACCTAACGGACAGCCACGACGCGGCCAAGACGTTTGCGGGGCTGAAAAAGGGCGAAAAGGCCGCGAAGCTGGAAAGGCTGTTTGGCGACGAAGCAACACGCAAGGCCCTTGGCGTCACAGAGACCCAAGAAGCCCGCATCGCAGCATGGTTGCCCGAAGGCATGGTTTGAAGCACGGAGCGGGGCGCACAAGCGCCCTGCCCCCCTTGATAAACCAAGACACTCGTTAACTCACGGCTCCCTTGTGTAGTGGCAATATGGCAATGAAGTGACGATATTGTAATATTGTTTTGTTGCGTTTACACATACGATGATCCCCACCGTTTGGGAAATGGACATAGCAATGCAATCGAAAAGAGAGTTCATAAAGACAGCCGTGATGGCATCCATGCTGCTTGCGGCACCGGCTATTTGTATTGCTCAAGATACCCCTTGGGCAGAAATTGGCTATGATCGTATCTTGGTTGCGAACACCAATGGGGACAGGCTGGCCGTGCGTTTCCGCACCGGCCAGCGATATGACAACAGTAACCTTCAACAGCTGAATTGGCTGTGGCGCGACTGGCGTGCAGGCGGTGCGCACCGCCAGATTGACCCACTGTTGTTTGGCGATCTGGCGTTGATCCAAACGCGTATGTCGCTCGATTTTGCAGAACCCAAACTGATACTGGTCAATTCAGGGTTCCGCACTGCCAGCCGCAACGCAACCATCGAAGGCGCAGCCCGCAATTCGCAACACGTCCAAGGCCGAGCATGTGACTTCAACATGGTTGGCGTCAGCCCTGCCCTCGTTGTTGGCTACGCCGAGTCCTACGGGGTTCATGGACTAGGCCGCTACGCCGATTTTACCCACATTGATGTTGGTCCAGAGGGGCGGCGTTGGAGTGGATAGACAGTTTCCTTGTGGTGAGGATGCACTTGGCCCCGTTTGCAGTTACTATTTTGCAGCGGGGCCGTTTTTCGGTATATCCTTTTAGTATTGCCAGAATATCCTATGTGGGATATACTCATGCCAAAGAAAGGATATACCTATCATGCCCCTCTACATCAAAGACGACAGCGTGGACGACTTGGCTATCAAGTATCAGAAATTGTCTGGCGCAGATTCTAAGACCGCAGCCGTGCGCAAAGCCCTGCTTGAAGGTTTGGCTTCCATCCAGCGCAAGGTTCCCTTGATGGAGAAGATTGCCGCCGTGCAAGCCAAAGCTGACGAAATCGGTCCCGTTGATCCTGACTTCGACCAGAAGGCCTTTGCTGACGATATTTGGAGCGACCAGTAATGTTTGTTGATGCGTCCGTAGTCGTTGCGATCATCAATCGTGAAGCTGGCTTTGAGGAAATCGTAAAGCGCATGGAGGCCCACAACGGCAAATTTGATGTATCGCCGTTGGTCAAGTTTGAGGCCGTTGCTGCCGTGGCCCGTTCCCGAAGTGGAAAGGTGCGTCCGACACCAGAACAGTTTGAAGCGGCTGGCACTGTTGTCGAAACCTTTTTCCATAGCATCAATGCAAACGAAATCACGATCACAGGCACTATCGGCGACAAAGCCTTGGCGGTCGCAGCCTGCTACGGCAAGTTTGTCGGCCATGAAGCTGATCTGAATTTTGGCGATTGCTTTGCCTACGCCTGCGCAAAAGCGTTCAACAGTCCGTTGCTCTACAAGGGCGATGATTTTGCAAAAACGGATATGGCGTAATGACAAAGAGTGCATTTTTTCTACGTGATCCAGAGTCGGAAATGACCTACAAAATGCCACTATCCAGCTCTATGGCGATCTATAGGGGCGAGGTCGGTTATGCCGAACTGTCAGGCAAGATCATGCAGGCGGTGACTGCCCTCATTTACGATAACGGGGATATTGCGTGGCAGAACGGATCACTTTGGCGCTTTGATAGCGACGGGTTGGTTGACCAAGAGTACGTCCGCGCCACAGCAGATGCAGTCATTGAGAAAGCATTTGACGCTGATCCATACGATCCAGCGAAAGACGCCGAGTGGAAAATGCGATTGCGACGAGCAGACGTTAATCGTGACATGATGATACAGCCTGAAAACAGCGAGTTACGGGCGCGGCTTGAAGACTATCTCAGCAACGGCACCAAACACCCCCACATCAAGACCGCACGCGGGCTTACGAAGGTATTTTTGGAGGACCAAACATGAGTGTTGAATATGACCGCTTCATGAAGGCTGCACTGGTTCAGCTGGCGTCCCCTGAGATCGAGACCAGTGATAGATAACCCCACCACGATCTATGGGCGCTTCCTGTTATGGGTCTACATCCAAGGCCACGGAGGCCGCACCTTGCCAAGATGGTTCAGGCGCATGTTTGCACGATCCCAGATTCATCAAGCGTGGCTCTCTGGCCGCGACGGAAATTTCTGGCAGCATGGCATTCGGTTTGGCCCAGCCAACCCTTATGGCGAATACCGGGCGGCAGTTGATGCAGATCTGGATGAAATTATGCGGTGGGATGAAGTTGATGAAAGGTAAAGCTGTCGCAGCAACCATCATTGTCACCGCCGTCGCCAGTGTTTTGGGATATACCTGCGCAACCGCATATCTGACCTTCCGCGACTACGGTTTCACTGCCGCTGTCGATTGGACATGGTTGGCCCGCAGCTATTTCCCGGTGCGCACCGCCCGACCGGATGATTTCTGGCTTGCAACCATGATCATCGGTGGCTTTGCCTGCGTCGGTCTGATTTTCGCAGCTGTAACTGTGCGTCGTTCCCGATACGAAGGGTGACTGTTTGCCCGACATCCCGAGGGCGATGCCCCGTGGACACGGGCCTGCGTTGTTCACGCAGAAGTCGCGCCCCCGGCGCTCCATCCCCACCCACTTGTTGCACCAAGCACGAACAATGCAGATCGGGTCTGGCTGTTAACCTGGCCGCGCCTTGCGCGGGACAGGGCCAGACTACACCACCCCACACGGTCTTTGCATTATCCCACACCCGTAAAGGACGTCGCCGCGCCAAAGAGGGCGCAGCTCGCACGCGGCCTTGCAGGCCGTCCTTGACGTGGCGTGTCCAAATGCCTGCGACCGCATGGGGCAGTGATTTCATTGCTTTTTGACGGTTTTTCACCTATATCACAGAGGAACTCACCATGAGCGAGAATATGACCGAAACACAGTTTGGCACATTGATGAAGCGTCTTGATCACATCGAGAGCAACATGGTCAGGAAGTCCGACGTTTTTCAGTCGGTCCTGACGGTGCAAGGTTTCACCTTCGCTATCGTCGTAGGCGTCATCGTTGTTCTAAACTCACTGGTCGGCTTTGGCTGACACGAGAGCGGCCCTTCCGGGCCGCTTTTCTGCGTTTCCCGCTTGCATCCTACCCACACCATCCCAAGCGCCTGCCGCCCTCATAAGGCCGTGCAAGCCCTTCGCGGACCAGAATATCTGCGATATCTTCGCCCCCGATAAAGAGCCGCGCCAATCCCCGATCGAAGCGGTCACGCCCCGGCAATCGGATCACCTCTACGACACGTCCGGACGCCATCAACCCGCGCAATCGCGCAGTTGCGGCCTGTCCTAGGGCCAGCTCGAAGTCGCAGCCCGGTTCATACGTCTCTGGGGTGTCCAGTCCGACGAGACGCCAGCTATCGCCATCCATGCGGATTGTGTCTCCATCAACGACATAGACCGTCGCAGGATTGATCGTTTCAGCGTCCACCTGCCCTGCAATGAGCGCCAACGCCATTCCAGCCTGCAATGCCCAACAGGAGAGCAGTGGCCGGTTGCCCCACATCGAGGTGTAGAGCCACGTTGCTGTTTCTCTGAGGTGCGTTCCGCTTCTGTTGTCTGTGTCAGCTATGATCATACCATCTTGCCAAACAAGGTTATCCCTCTGCCAAACCATGCCACAAACATGGCTCAATCGGGAGGGGGTTTTCATCCATTTCCGTCCGTGTCGAAGATCCCCATCACGTTCCGCGTTTGCCAGTACCGTTGCTGTCTTTGCTGTATTCTGTGTTGATCACGCTTGCACAGTCACCAACATCCTCGGTCTTACCCGGCCTTTCCAAAAACTGAACGCGACGGTTCTCAAGTGTCCCCTTTGGACGTGTTTCTCAAACGGAACTTCACTTAGTTTTCTCTTAGCGACCGGCTCCGGCTACGCCTTTGCCTTCAAACAAAAAAACGGTTTCCATCCGAATTAGAATAATTTACAATATTATAATATCGTTCGGACCCTCCGCTTTTTGGTTTGATCGCATCGAATACACGCTTGACCGTTTTTATCGAAACACTCTCACCAAGGAGACACCACAATGAGAACCTTTGCAGAATTTCAGATCATGGGTCGCGTAGGTAAGACCAAAGATGTTGGCAACACCCTTCGGGTCACAGTTGCCGCCGAATACGGTCGCAAAGACAACAACGGCGACTTTCAGCCAAACGCCTACTGGAACGAAGTGACGATCTTCAACGAGAACGTCATCAAGTGGGTGAAAGAAAACACCCAACCCGGTGATTTGGTCCACGTTCGCGGAACGCTCCGCCAAACAAGCTGGGAAAACAGCTCCGGTGGCACCGAATACGGCATGACCCTTGCGGCTGACGACTTCGATAACATGAGCCAGGATGAACGCCGCCGCGCAGCGAAAAAGCAAGAGGGCTAACGCCCTCGGTGGGCCTTCCGGCCCACCACCGCCCCCACGGGCTTGTCAGTCGGCTGGACGTTTTCGGTCGCAGATAACGGGAATAAGGATTGGACGTTTCCGGTCGGCCCTCTCACCAAAGGATCCTTCCCGGCGACAAAAACCCAAAGGGTTTTTCCAGCCGGATAGCCGGGAAGGTCATCTCAGAAGGACAAGCCGATGGAATACAAAGACACGCCTGATCCACGTCACAACCTGCCATCGAGGCGGCTCACCGAGACCCGCAAGATCACAACGCAAGACGGTCATAATATACACCTGTCGGTCGGATATGATCCAAAGGAAAATGGGAGGCCCCGCGAAGTCTTCTACTCCGCGGGCTTCAAATCAGGGTCGCAGCTTGAATTTCAGGTTCAAGACGCCTGCGTGATGTTCTCGCTTCTTTTGCAACACGGCCTGCGGCCAGAAGACGTTGCAAAATCGCTGTCACGATCCGAGCAGCCAGATGGTGCTATGACCTATGCCAGCATTGTCGGCTTGATCGTGGCTGAATTAATCCAAACTGAGACCGTTGCCCCTAACGACTGACCATTGTATAATCTGTCTACCCTCGGTGGTCTTAACCGCCGTGTCTGGTTTCAAATCCAAAGCGCCGCTTAAATTCAAGGACCAACCATGCCTGAAATCTCAATTCCCGACTATCCGTTCAAACTGCCAAACGAAGCGTCCACGCTTATTTCGCGGTTTGGATTTTCCCAAAAAGAAGCGTCTGTTTTCTACGGTGTCCGCCTCGATACCATCAAAAAATGGATCAGCGGGAAGATGGCGATGCCCGACGATCTTGTCATTGAAAGCTACAACAAGCTGGCCCGATTGCAGGACTTCGCGGCACTTGTCGCTGCGGCTTACAATGATCTGGCCGTTGAAGATGACGGTGAACACATGGCCCATCAATACATCAGCCTGCCTACTGTTACGCAGATGCGGCGCGGCTTCATGCCGGTCTCAAAGGGCTTCTACGAAAGCCTTTTCGCCGACATAGCCGCTCACGCTTATAGTTCAGGTCCGGATGACTTCTGCTACGTTGTCCCCGAAGCGCCAGACGAAGAGATTGGCAAAACCAATTTCTGGATTCATCTTTGGGTACAGCACGATATGCAGATGGAGCTTTGCATCGAGCGCGAGGGCAGCGTTGCACGGTTTGATGTTGATTTTTACACCTTCCTAAAGAGTGAATTGACCAGCTGGAAAAATGTTCAATCCACGTTTTCCGGCGGAAGCGATTTGCACCCTCACCCCGACGAAGTTTGTCTCGATATTCCTTATTCCCCAGATTGGTATGGCGAAGCCCATGACCTCACAGATGAAGAAGTTGCCTTAGCTGGGACTTCAGTTCGGATCGCCATTTCCATCACTGGCAGCGACACTTTTGATGATATTGCAGGCGATGAACAACGATTTATCCAGTTGGTCGAAGATGATGAAATTCGCCCAATGATGGAGGCGCATGAAGGCCCAGAAGACGCTGATCTGTGCGCAACAAATGAAAATTTGGCGTTGATCCTGCGAGAAGTCTTCGGGTCACGCAAAGCGTTGCTGGCAAAAGCTGCACATCAGTAGAGGTTAGGCCCATGCCCCGCCCTGCCTGGCGGGCCACCGCGCCCTAGTTTCAGCCGACAGGCGGCTTCCACCAGAACACCACGTCCCGATGCGTGCTGATGCAATAGGATGGGGCCCGTCTCTTACAGAGCCAGGCGCCACCTTTCCATCATGCCCGCCCTAGGCCGCGCCGATCTGCCCTTCGGGTGACGGTCGTTCGCTTCGCCTTGTGCATCGGATCTCGCCCGATTGTCGAATGCCGCGCGAAAGCGACCCGATCTACGGAGTTTCCGCGGCCTGTCAGAAGACCATGCCAAGCAATCCCGACCTACGCGCCGCGCATTACCGACCCACACAGGACCTTCGCTATAGAACGCGCGAGGGTCTGCTGTGCGGACAGAGCCGACCTTGGTCCTTTCGAAGTTAACGGCCGCTTGAATGCGGATGCTATCCGCAGCGAAAAACAGTAACGATGGCAAGAAAAATTTGCGGCATCGCGGCAAGAAACTCAAGAAGTCGTCGAAGCGGACATCGGCAGAGCAGTTGTCCATTTGAAGCTCGTGAACTGTATGTTCTTTTGTCAGCGCAATTATCGCATGAACGCCGCACTCAAAATAACAGATGAAATTTTTGCTCTTTTGCCTACTTCGGCTTAGTCATCCAGCCAATCTGAATACTCAATGGCGTCGTCATAGAAAGAAGCTTGCGCTAGGATAGCTGCATCGACGATGCGGCTTTGTAGTTTTCCTTTTGCTGGCTTGAAATATGGATTTTTGTCTACGTTAGACCACCAGACCTCATCTATATAGCCGTCCATCGGAGCTGGCTTCCAATTTTGAACACGTGCCTCGATATCTTCGCCCCGCGCTCTTGTCATTGATGCCATCAGTCCTTCATGAAGATTGAAGTGCTCAGAGCTTAAATTTTTGCTGAATGGAGAGTGGAAGTCGGAGATCGTATCATTCCCATAAGATATCCCAGACGAATTCAACGCGTGCTTTTCGTCAGGTCTGATCAGACCGGAATCTTGCCTGTGGCCCAGTTGCCACCAAAAACAACCCTCATCTTGCAGAGACAAGCCCAGCTTTCCGCTCATCATTGCGATGCCAAGAAGTTGTTGCGCCTCATGGGCACCGTATCCTGCTGCTTTCCTCAAAAGATCAAGATCACCCGCCGGAAAATCAAAGCCGCTTTCCAACAGGTTCTTTGAGCGCAAGGAAACATATTGGATGCAGGCCTTGGCGTCATTGGTGAGCGCGGCCGACCTCAGCCAATAATGAAGGTGCCCTCTGTCTGTCGGTCCACACTTTTTGATAAAGTCGCGGTCCTTCATCCAAAAGCTTTCAGAACCTTGAAAACCCTCCCAAGCATAACTGCGCATCGCAATGGGGTCGCCTGCATATGCTCTGGACTTCAAGTTTTCGAAACCTTTAGTAAATTCACTCCCATTGTCACTTCTGAATGCGGCACGGTAGAGCTGGTTCTCAAGATACCGCCCACAGTTTGCATCTCCGCGCTCCGCATGGGACTTCAGGTTGCTCCAATAGTCCGGAAGGGCAATCTTATAGGGAAAAGCAAACATTTCCGGGTCATCTTCAGGCATGGGCGCATGTGAATCTCGCGCGTCTCCAACATTTTTTTCGTGCTCGTTGCAAAGAAATTTGTGAAGAAGTGCAAGGTTGAGACAAGAGTCAGCCCGCGTCACCGCCGCCTTTTCGAACGCAGCGAGGGCTTCCTGATACTTGCGTTGTTTCAGTTTGATAAGTCCGAGATTGTGAGAAGCACGGGCAAAGCCCGCTTCATCGCAATATCGATAGAGCGCAGTGGCACGCCGAATGTCGTGACAACCGAAAAGCCCATAGTAAAGGCAGTCGGCCATCATGCAGAGTTCCTGAATGAACAGCATCGTCTCAGGGTTGTCTTGGCCACGAAAGCGAGAAAGCAGCTCCCTTACATAATCCTCCTTGATGCTCGGATGAAGCGCACGCAGATAGTGTGTCTTGGCGGCGATTGCCGTGTCGCATGGATAGTCAAGTTGGACTACTCCATAGTCTTCGCGGTAGTAATAAGCCCCTAAGATCAATTGCAATCCCCTGAATAGTTTAGCTCTTGACGACAAGTCCATCAAATATAGGCAGTTGTTTCACTAATCTGACCCAATATCATGAACGTCACCAGTCAGAACGCGCATTTTTACCAACACGGCCGAGGGTCTGCGAAGATCTGACACAAAAGTCGGTTTTGCTTGGCATCTAACACCGATCCGGTTTTTCTGGTCGCTTGGGGTTCGGGCAAGCCGAACGCCGCTGCACGACGTCTCGGGGACCGCCGGTCCCCCAATGCAACCCCGAAATACTGCGCCCAAAGGGGTGTCCCCACCAACGGTCCCTAAGGGCTGCGTTGCCGGGTGATCCCCCTCCCCTTTGGGCTGGATTTCAGCATTGCATCGGTTCCCCCCCTGCTCTCGGCGAGGGCCAAGGTTTCAGGAGAGGCACCGCTTCGCGGTCCTTCCAGAACCCTTGTCCGATTTTGGGAAACACCAGAACGGATCACACCACAAAGGAACACGATATGATGAAGGTTTTTGAAAATCCGGCGCACCTACGCGCGGCGATTAACGACGTAAAGAACGGTACAAACACAGCCGCCCAATTTGATCGCTGGGCCTATGTCGGTGCTGATGGCAATATCTACACACACCCCACCGAACAAGGCGCTATGCGCTTTGCCGGGACGCATGGCATTGGCATTTTCACCCTTCGCGCTGACTATGACACAGCCGTTCATGAGTTCTCATCTTCTGATGAAACCATGCTGCGCACGTTTGGCAAAGATCACCACGAAGCGGCAAAAATCAAACCAGACATGACCTTGATTGGTCCAGAGGGCGATACCATCGCCACAATGGATGCATGGGCGTCCGACTGGACGGAGGCGGGCCAATGAGAGAAGAAATCACAATCACCGCTCAAATGGTCTATGACTGTCCCGCAGAGGACAGTCGCCAAGGTCAAGGCCAAGCCATCCATAACGACTTGCTGCGCCTTTTGGATGCCGACAGCACCACAGGCGTTGCATGTTGCGGCGTCACAGTTCAGCATCTTTCGCCAGAGGCTTTGACATACGGCAACGCCGAAGCCCGACAGGTGGCGGAACGTCAGAGCGACCGGATTTTATCCGCCCTTGCCGAACTATACGGCGTGGATAGCGTCCCTGACCTGCTCACATATGCCCTATGTGACCTGCGCCACCTTGCAGATCAAAGCACGCTTGCATTCGACAGGCACGACAAGAACGCCTTTCAATACTACCGCGCGGAGAAAGACGCAGAGGACAAGGATTCCATGCGATGAAGCCGAGCATTTTCAAGATCACGGGGGGCCATCTAACCGCCCGTGACAAACGCAATATCCTTGATTGCATCGAATACCTGCGCGGACAGGATCACCATAACGCATGGCTTGGATACAAAGGATCACCCAAGCGATATTGCGTCACAGCCGATGCAGACTTGCCGAATATCTACGGCGTTAGGATCAGCGAAAACTACACAACCGATTGGGGCGAGAAACGGCAGCGTGAGTGGAAATTCACGGTTGAGGCAAAGGGCATCGACCCCTTGCAGCCCGTGGCACCAAAAACCGACCCCCAAGCCGATCTATTTGAAGGAATGAGCGCATGAACATGCAAGCCCCCGAAATCATGGCCGACGACAGCGAACAGGCATCGAGCCTGCCCGCCGTCACTTCGCAAATCGAAGATATTGTTGCTGCCCGCGATGCAGCACTTGCCAAGATCACCGAAGCCGCCGCCACCCTTGAAGCAGCTTATACCCTCACCGACGAGGCCAACGCCTTCGCCCGTAAGGCCCAATGCGGCCGGAAGTATTGGGGCATCGACCGGACCCACAACAAGCACTACGAACACCTTTCACAGCAAGGCTTTGACGCGGCGCAGTCGGTTGAAACCTACCGCCGCCAGCTTGACGCATCCGTCTGGTCTTACCTGTTGGAAGAAACAGGCATCCGCGACCTAATGGACGCCACCGGATCACGCGAGTTCGATCAAGGCCTGCGCGAGGAAGTCCCGCCCGTGACCGTGCAGGACGTTCGCGCCACTTTTGAAACATGGATGTGCAATGCCGATCTGACCTTTGCACGGGGGCTGGCCGTCGCATTTGCGCGGCTTGATAGCCGCTTCAAATCACACGACGCCTTCAAACTCGGTTCACGCATGATCGTTGATCGTGCCTTTTCCGAGTATTCCGGTAGCTTCAACCGATCATGGGCCGAAGAAACCATCATCGACGTGGAGCGTGTTTTTGCCAAGCTGGACGAACAAGCGCCAGCCGGTCGCGGCTTGATCCAAGAGATCGACGCCGACCGGCGCGGCTATGGCCCGCAACAGTCTTTGACCGAAAGCCGGTTTTTTCGCATCCGGGGCTTCATGAACGGCAATGCCCACCTTTGGTTCACCCGCGATGATCTGGTCACAAAGGCCAATCAGGTTTTGGCCGACTACTACGGCGAAGTGATCCCCGACGCCGCCCCCAAGGACGAAGACAGCGCCGCCTTTACCAAGCGCACAAACCTACCGTCCAAAGACCTGCAATTCTACCACACGCCCGCCGAGGCAGCGGCCAGGATTGTAGATCACCTTCGCTATCAGGAAGGTCAACATATCCTTGAGCCAAGCGCAGGCACGGGCCACCTTGTCAGGCCGCTTCTGGAGAAGGGCCACAAGGTTACGGCCATCGAGATACACGCGGACAGGGTGCGCCAGTTGCGGGAGCATGAAGGCCCACAATGCAGCGTGATACATGGCAATTTCTTGAATCAGCCCGCGAACCCGATCTATGACGCCGTGATCCAGAATCCACCCTTCTTTCGGACGCATTGGATGGACCACTTGCGCCATGCCTATGACTTCCTGAAATTCGGGGGCCAGCTTATCGCCATCGTTCCGGCATCCGCTGAAGTCGGTCAAAGCAAAGCCCATATTCAATTCCGCCGATGGGCCGAGAAGGCCAATGGTGGGCGAAGCTGGGGCATGTTCACAGACCTACCCACCGAGAGTTTTGCCGAGGCTGGCACCAACATCAACACCGTGATTTTCAAGGTCACAAAGCAAAACTGATATTGGATCAGCGCCCGTTGCACACATCACAGATTGTGGCATCGGGCGTCATCACCCCATTACTGACGCGAAAGGGGTTGTTGCAGTGAAGGCAAGTTGCATAATTTGCGCCGTCCTCAAGGTCGCAATCATCGCGCTTAGACTTGTGGTTTAGTCCTGTATTCTTCTCATTCATCTTCCCCTAAAAATCCTCGGGGGAGCGCCCTGCAGGGCGCGGGGGCAGACAGCCCCCTTTGCAGCTTGTCGTTTCGACGGAGCTTGGTACAATAACATATCATTGTCTGATTTACTGGATTGTTCTTTGTCGGAAGCACTTGCCCCCATACCAAACGTGATCACGGAAGTCGCTTTGCGCCACTGCCTCGAAACAGGCTCAAAATTGCTAATCCGCTGCACCCAAACGCCAACGCGAAAAGCGTCAACCTGGCACGGTCTTTGGACGATGGAGGCCCATCATCCTGACGGGTCTAAACAGATGCTTGTCACGGCCCGTTCTCGGCTTTCTGGGCAAATCTGCGTTCGTGAGTTCAAGACCGTGACCGGGATCGTGTCATTTCTAACAGACTGCGGTTTCACCAAAGTGTCCTTCCCCATGATCGAGGCAGATTCCATGACACTTTCGCTGGATACCGAAACCTAAGTAGACATAGCAGGACGTTTAGTGGCCCATGTCCCGCCCCTTGGGCGGGCCACCGCGCCCTAGTTCCAGCCGCAAGCGGCTTCCACCAGAACACCGCGCCCCGATACGAGCTGATCCAATAGTCGCCGGGCCGTCTCTCTGAGCCGCCCCACTTCCTTTGTCTCATGCTCGCCCTGGGCCGCGCCGATCAGCCCTGCGGGTAACGGTCGTTCGCTTCGCCTTGGGCGGGCAGTGCGTTACCCACAATCCTGACACTTCGATATGTGGTGTCTTCGTTTACGGGAATGCTGTGGCTTGGGGCTCAGGCGATCGAGCCGCCTTCACCCGCACTGGATAACCCCCTGCCCTACGGGCCTTTGGCCCTGATTTGTTATTGGCCCCTTGGGGTTCGGACAAGCCGAACGCCACTGCGGGGCGTCTGCGGTAGGGATACCGCCGTCTCCAAGTCGAATAGACGGGGGCCGTGTCCTCGCTGCGCTGCGGGCCGCACCACCCCCCGTCGATTAGGCTTGGAGCCTCCTAATCCTTCCTTTCATCGCATTCAGGTTTTCAGGAGCAGGCGCATTCGCGCTGTCCAAAAAACCCGAACCATTGGGCGCACAGTCCCAAAAGACACCACAAAGGATGATAGGTTATGCCAAAAGTAGATATTCACCAGCACGTCACAGATGCAATCGTCGCGCAGATCGAAGCAGGCACACCACCTTGGCGCAAGCCGTGGACAGGTGGCGCAGGGTCAGCCGCTTTGCCAGTGCGTCACAACGGCGAGGCATATCGCGGGATTAACATTTTGATGTTGTGGGCGACCGCATCCGAGCGCGCTTATTCGTCCGAACGGTGGATGACTTTCCGTCAGGCGCAGGAGTTGGGCGGCATGGTCAAGAAAGGCGCGAAGGCTGCACGTTCTGTTTTCTATGGCACGTTTGAGAAGGACACCGAGGGCAACGACGCACCAGACGGAGAAGGCAAAACCCGCGTTCCCTTTGCCAAGTGCAACAACGTATTCAACGCGGATGAAATCGAAGGTTTGCCCGCCGAATACTACGTTTTGCCGGATCCTGCCCGCGATCTTGGCACCGAGCCAGATGCAGACCTAGAGGCATTTTTTGCCAACACAGGTGCGAAGATCATCACAACCGACGAGCCACGCGCCTACTATCGCCCGTCCGAGGATCACGTTCACATGCCGCCAATCGCTACGTTTTTCAGCGCGGCCAAGTATTACGGGGTTTTGGGCCATGAAATCACGCATTGGAGCGGTGGCGAAAAGCGGCTGGACCGGATCAAGAAATTCAACGACCGCAGCGCCTACGCATTCGAGGAACTTGTCGCAGAAATCGGCGCTTGCATTCTTGCCGTGAAACTTGGCATCGAGCCAGATTTTGACCAGAGCGCGGCATACGTCGAATCTTGGTTGAAAGCCTTGAAGGACGACAAAAACCTGATTTTCAAAGCCGCGTCAGAAGCACAGAAAGCCGTGGATTATATCGTGGCAGCGACTGAAGCAACACAACAAGGGGAGGCAGCATAATGGGCTGGACCTGCCACTACACCCCGCCCCGCGACGAACGCGCCGAGATTGAAAAATTGGTGACGTTCGAGAATGAAGACCGGGCCATGCGGCCCGTCTTCACCACCCGCAAGGGGTCAGTTTGGTATCTGGCCGTAGAAGTGACACCCAAGCCAGATAGCCCAGAGACCTATGGTTACGAGACCGACGCGTTAGGCTGCTATGTCTTTGCCGCCGTGATCCTTACCAGCCGCAACAATGGCGAATGGTGTTACAAAGATATGGAGGAAAGCATGGGGCCATGTGAGGCACAGGCCCCGCAAAAATTGCTCGACATGCTATCGCCCACAACCAAGGAATACGCCCTTTCATGGCGTGAGCGTTGCAAATCAACCGCAGCCCTAGCAGGCCGCAAGATTATCCATGGTGATACCATCCAGCTTGCTGAGCCTTTGACGTTCAGTGACGGCATCGAGCGCGACACCTTCACAGTAAAGAAAGAGCGTTTTGCCGGATACCGCCGCGCAACAACGTATTTTCTTTGTCAGAAAACAGGTGCGCAGGTGCGTATCAGCAAATTCATGCAACGGGCGTGGGTCAAGGTTGAACAGCCGCTTTAACACTGGGAGCCGCAAAAGCGGCCCTTAAACCCCTCCCTGTTGGCCCACTTGGCCGATACTGCCCCTGCCTGAATAGGTGGGGGCTTTTTCATGAGATGGTGTTGGTGACGCGGCAGGGGACGAGCTGCGCCCGCCCCCTGCCCCGCCTTGCGCTTCGCGCCCTGGCCCCGTGGGCCAGATCAAAGACAGGTGAAAGGCAACGGGTCGCCGAGCGCGACGGTGCGCATTTCGCCGTTCAAGGAAATTTCCACGGCGCTATGCGCCCGCAGACCGGCCAAGAGCGGTTCCCAAACGCCATCCTGATTTTCAGCCTTTGAGATACGACCGTGGATCATGGCAGCATCAATCCTGATTAGATCAGGAAACCGGAATGTTGTGACGGCGCTTATGTCGGGATCGGCACCGAATGCAACCATCACGGCACTGACCGTTGTTCCATAGACCGAATTAGGGTCACAGACCAAGGAAACGCCCACATCAGAATCGCCCGCTTGGTAGAGGTCTACCCCGCGTTCCATTTCGTGATCCCAGGCAAGAGCCGACACCGGAAGGGATGCCAGAAAGGTGATAGAAATAAGGGTTTTGACAATACGCATCGACTGCCTCCTTTTGGGAAGCAGTCTAGCATTTTTGCTTGCGTTTTGAAAGCCTACGCCGCGCCCTTGTCGGCCTCTTTCCACTCGTAAGCCCAATGATCCATCGTTGCGATCACGGACCCATCAGGAGCCTGCAATGTGAGTTCCGGCGTGATTTTGGCGGACTTGTGATGGTCCTTTCCAAACATGCGCAAAGTGTGTTCGTTCGATGATTGTAGCCAGCTTTCGCTGGTGCCGTAGTCAGCCACCAGTTTGAAAAGTCCGCCCTGCCCTACCTCACTCATAGATCACGTCGGTTTTCTTGCCATCCTTCCACATGGGAACCTGAGCGCCAGTGTTCCACTCATAAAGCCAGCCCACGACAGTGCGTGTTTTCCGATCCAAAATTCGCTTTATTGGTTTAGCATAAAGTCGTTTTTTGCGTCCCATAGATTTTCCTCTGCATTCACTGTTAACAGCGATTTTCCTGCCCGACCCACAATTCGAAGTCGGGTAGGCCATCGCCTATCCGCGAGTTTGCGCGGAGCATGAGAGGATGGGGGTGAAACCAAATCGACAGGGTTGGTGCGGCCCGCAGCGAAGCGAGGACACGGCCCTGTCTATTTTGTTTCAGGGGGAAGGAAGCCGAAACTCCTTCTCCCTCTTAAAAATGTTGGGGCGCATCGCGCCTTCTATCAATCTTTGCTGTTCAGTTCTTTGATAACAGCATCAAGACAGGACCAGAACAGTGGTTCAAACTGACCTCGCATCATCGCACTATCGGAGGATAGACGGTGTGGATCATGTTTGTTTCTGAGGGCATCGAGCAAACTTGCATCGATGCGTTTTGTGCTTTTATACCCTTGCCGCATTGGCATTCGTTGGACGTCTTGTTTTTCCACATACTCAGGTTTTGGTTCAAATTGCTCGACTGCCCGACGCCCTGCCATGGTGATAGCAATTTTCGCGGGAGTTCCTTTTGTTTCCAACGCGTCCAATTGCTTTTGTTGGTCCAGCTTGACCGCAGCCGACAGGGCGATTTCGCGTTTGTCGCCTGATCCTTGGGTTGGGGGTTCTGATTTCGGTTTTGCTGCTGGTGCTGGTTTCGTCGGAGCTTGCGTGGCGCTATTGATCTCTGGCTTCACCGTTGGTTTGGGTGACGGACTTGCTGCGAGAGTCTTTGCAGGCTCAGTGACAGGTTTTGACACCACGGGTTTCGGAGTTTCTTCGACAACGAGCTTGTTTGTCGGCAAGGGCTGCGAAAAGTCTGATGTATAAGCCGGATCGCGCCCCTTGAGTGCGGTCTTTTTCTTGCGTGGCATACGTTAACCCCCCGTCAAAGCATCAAGGATTGAAGTTGCTTCCTCGAGCGCTTCTGCAAAGTGTTTTGCCTGAACCCGTAAGTGGCTTGGCCCGTTCCGCCGGTTCTCTGCAATATGGTGGAGGAAGCCCTCTGCCGATGCGTCTTTGTGCTGTTTCCGCTGCATGAAATAATCATCCATCACCGGAAATTGTGCGATAGCTTTTTCTTCAATTGATAGCTCTGCCTTGCTTTGCTTGGCCGGCACGTTTGACATTACAACGTGGAATGATGGTAAGGCGTCGGCGTCTTCGGCGCGATCACGTAGCCCCACATACCAGTTGAACGTATCTGTTGTGATTTCAAGATCGTCGTCACTCAGCATCATTGGTATGACAAGAACGTCGCTTTCAACCGCAAGATCGTCTGCCCACGCGCCCGCTGCGCCGATGGTATCAATGAAGACGTAATCGGCAGTGTCGTTTTCGTACGCATGTTCAATTTTTTCAGAAAGTTCGTTCACCATCGTCAACGGCTCAATGCGGAATAGTGGGTCTTCAATTTGCAGTTTGTTTGCCCACCGAGCTAGGGCTTGCTGCGGGTCGGCGTCAAACACAAGACAGCGTTTGCCTTTCGCCATGGCCGCGCTGATCAATGCCCGTGCGAGTGTTGTTTTTCCCGCGCCGCCTTTTCGTGTGATGATCGAGATGACCTTCATTTCATCATTGGGCATGTATCTTGTCCTTTGTATCGTGTGGCGTGTTTCGTGTCTTTGGTATCGTGTTGCTGGTAGAGGGTCTACTGTTTCTTGTCGCGTGCATCCTGTTCGGTGTTTTGTTGCGTGTTTCGTGTCACATGTCGCGTGTTGCGTGTCCCCTGTCACGTGGTCGGTGTATCTTGTCAGGTGTCGCTTGTTCCTTGTTCGGTGTCTTGCTGCTTGTCCCCTGTTGCAGGTATCTTGTCGCGTGTAGCTTGTGACGTGTTTAAGGTGTCGTGTTTCGTGTCGCTTGTTACCTGCTCTCTTAATGGTGTCGATGCTGTGTCGTGTTTCTTGTGTCCTGTTGATTGCTTGCCGCCTCAGACAGTGAATCTGTCTGCTTCACACCGAAAGAGGGTCTCGCTATCCAATGTAATGCAGTGTGAGGGGGTATATCCGTCCCGTCAGAGGCCCATGCCGTGTTTTTTGGTAGGGTGGGGGCCAACAGCGCTGTTGGGCCGTCAGGCGGCGCATTTTTGGCTTGGCCCGGCACCTTCGGTTGTGGGCGGTCTCGCCTCTGGCTCGACACGACGACCCGTTGGGCCGTCTGAAACGGAATACAATCACTTTTAACGGCTTTGACAATGTTATAATATGCGATGCATCTTTATAATTGCGTCAACGCCTAAGTGATTGTATAGAAGATGGCAGGAAATAGGGGTTGTATGTTCGCATGGCTGGTCGCCGACGCTTGACTGATTTGGAGCGATTGGAAATCGTCCGTGAAACGCGAAACGGCGTTTCTGCTCGAGTGCTTGGGAAGCGATACTCGGTTACACCGCGAACGATCCAATACACCGTAAAGCGCGAAAAAGAGCGCCGCCGCGATACCGGCATCCGCACGGCCCAAATTGGAACGACCGTCACACCAGAGGAACTACGGGCGTTTGAAGTGGTGCTTTCACGGCACGGGATCAGTAACCGGTCAGATGGAATGCGCCGATTGATCCAGTCCGCGAACGGAGTTTTTCAACCTGACGAGCATTTGGCTGATGAGTTGAAAGCCTTTCGAGCGGCGTTGAACCGTGTCGGGAACAACGTCACCCAGATTGCAAAGCGGATGAATGAATCGAACAACAAAGGTCTGCGGCCTTCGTTTGGTCCATCAAGTCTGGCGCAGATGCGGAACCTTGCGGGGTTCGTTCTGGATTTTGCGGATCAAGTAGATCTTCTGACCCGTCGCAAGACCGATGGGATCAGCATGTTGGTGACTGACGCCCTGAAGGAGCTGGCCGATGGCGAGGAATGATGCCGTCCAGTCCGTGACGGGCGAGATTTTCCGCGAAGGCTGGAGCCGGGTGCGGGGGTCCATGCAAGGCCTTCATGCGAAAAAGCCTCAGATGATCCGTGCGGCCAAGGGCCACCGTGCTGCCGTGTTCAAGGCTATTAAGTCTGGCGGAACGCACACCAAGGCAGAGCTTTCGAACCAGCTTGAATACCTGACTACCAAGTCATCGCATATCGTAGATAGTCGTGGCGTATTGGACGGGAAGAAAACGCTATCGAGCGACGAAATCAAAGGTCTTACGGATAGATTTTCGAGCCGTTGGGATGATCGTTTCCGGCCAAAGATGGGCCACACCACACACATGCTCATGTCCTATCCGCAGGGGACGAGCGGAGAAGACGTGCGGGACGTAACCGCGGCTGTGTGTCGAGAACATTTTCAGAATGACGACCGCAACTTTGACTACATCATCGCCGTTCATGAGGACCGTGATCATCCCCACGCCCACATCGTCTTGAACCGGCGTTCCCAGGAAGGCGAGTATTTCTATCTGGGGCGGGATCATCACTTCAACTATGATGATTTTCGCCTTTCGATGGTCGAACATGCCGAAAAGGTTGGGGTTCGCCTTGAGGCTACGCGCAGGCTTGACCGTGGGGACGCAACCTATGCGCCGCGCACGAAAGAAATTTACGACGCTAAAGCAGAGGGCCGGGAGCCGGTTCAGCGGGAGAGGGTTGGACGTGACCTCGACCGCGCGTTGGCTGAAATCGCTACCACATCCAAAGTCTACCTTTCGTTGTCCGCCGAGGCGACCAGCGACAACAGGGAAGACATTTCAAATGCCCTTTTCTGGGCAGGTGAAGTCCTTGCTCGTGGGGGCCAATTACAAATAGATGGAGACGTTTACATGGAGAACCAGCAGAGTTTCGATGATCTGAAAACAAGCCTCACAGATCGTCTTAATCGGATTGAAAGCCAAATCCAAAGTGCGTCCGAGGCTGATCGGCCACGGATGGAAAAACAATTGGACAGCGCATTGCAGCCGGTTGCGCACTTGAACCCCGTTGGCACAGCTTCATCGAAGCTGACAACCGCACCGTCAGACACCGGCGTTTATTCAGAAATAAACATCAACAAAGACGGCGTTGGTGCCATGCGCGAGCCTGAGACACGGGCGCAGATTGAGACTGCGTTGCGGGGAACGGGCATTTCATCAGATGCCGTCATTGCGCGAGTAGAGCAGGGGGCCAACAACGCATCTTTGGAGCAGCGTTGGATTGCGGATGACCTCACCAAAATCGCAGATACCGAAGGCTTAAACCTTGAGCGTAAGGCTGACTTGGAGGTTGCCGCTGAAAAGCTGGATCAGGCGCATGTACGTCTGGGTGAGGCACTTCAACGCGCCGAGGTGATCAAAGACGACGGTGTTGTATTGGATGATGGTGACGCCGAGTTTGATGCCATGCGCGAAAACGCAGCGACGGAGACCTATCGTGAAGCAGCGTCAGAGCGGTTAGCAACAGAAAGCGGTATTGATAGGGCCGAGGCGACAGGCATCGCCGGGGCTGACCGTCAGGAGGCCGTGACGGAAGCATTCAATCAAAACATGAAGGCGATGGAGCGTGCTGGAATGCCTGCGTCGGTCATTGGTGGCTACACCGTCCAAATGACGGAGCGGGCTGAAGAACGGATCGCTGATAATCCAGAGCTTATTCAAATGACCCGCGAAGACCGACGCGAGTTTGAACGGCTTGAGGAGAGCCTTGTTCACACACAGGAGTTCAGAGACGGCGAGAACGACCAAGCCTTGCAGCAGGACCGTCAGGCCGAGTTCGACGCTTTTGCAGCGAAGTCACCAGCCCACGCGCAGCTTGCGTCCCGTGCATGGGATAAACTTGGCGATGATATGGAGAAGCCCGCGACATACGTTCAGGCAGATCAGAACAACGCCTTGCGTGCAGATATGTCGGACAGAGAAATTGTTGCTGATATTGACCGTGGCGTGCGTGAACAGTTTGACGGGCGAGCCGACGAGTATTCCCGCTTCGAAGCCCTCTCGGTTGAACGTAACCAAGCGGGTGGGGTCGTTAATGGTGCCGCAATGGGTGCCGCATTCACGACATTGGCTGAGAGCCGCAATGATGCCGATGTTACGACCGCTGATCAAAGGCGGATCGACGCTTACCTGCGGGATACTGCGGATCGCCATGGTGAGCAGATGCGCGATGGATTGGCCCGTGACAATCAGCCCGAAACAGACCGTCTTAACGATCCAGATTATGAACGGGACGCGGTTCAGGCCCGAGAGTTTTCTGATGCAAGGGTGCGTGAGTTTGACAATGCCATTCGGCCATACCGAACAGATCAAGCTGAAACCGCTGAAATGCGCCGCGTGATCGAGCATGAGCGGACTGAAAAGATCGAAGGTCCGTTTGATGGTGACGTCGACAGCCAGACGTTCCGTGACCAGATCGAACGCGAGTTGGATGATGAACAGCTTGAAGCATTGCGCAACGGTGATGCGGACGCCTTGGAGAACGTGATTGATGAACGTCTTGACCGTTTGTACGCAGCCAAAGCCTATCTGCAATCAGACGCCGAGACCGCCAACAGTGAGGCGACACGCGAAGTCGTCTCAGAAATTGCCGAAGAGGAATTTGATGCACAGCGATTGAAGACGGTTCGCGCAGACACAGAAAAGGGGCAGACACATGGATAAGGGCAAAATCGCAGCGGGTATTTTCCTTCTTACAGCCGTGTTCTTGGCGATTGGCTATGTCGTCGCCACCGCTTTTCTGACGTTTCGCGATTACGGCATGAATGGTGAATTAGACTTCATCTGGCTTGCGGAAAATTACACTGGATTGCAGCGGTTTCGACCGGACGACTTTCGACTGGTTAACCTGATCGTTGGTGGTTTCGGCGTGACCGGCCTTTTGCTGAGTGCGGTCTTGTCAGGGAATGCCCTGACGAAGTTTGGCCGCACTCAATGGCAGAGGGCGCAGCACATGCGGAAGAACGGGTTTTTCAGCAAACCAGGAACAGGTTTTATCATCGGGAAGCTGGGAAAACCGAAAGGCAACGGCAAGCTGATCAGCTCGAAGGTTTTTCCACATGCGTTGATCGTGGCACCAACAGGCCGAGGTAAAACCACAGGCTTTGTCATTCCGAATCTACTTACCTTCAAAGGGTCAGCTGTGGTCCTGGACGTTAAGGGCGAGAACTTTGAAGCAACTGCGCGGCATCGAGCGGCAGAGGGTGACAAGGTTTATCGCTTTGCGCCAACCGACTGGCATGACCGGCGCAGCCATCGCTACAACCCTTTGCTGCGGATTGCTGAGTTAGAAGATCCCGACCGCCAGCAGATGGAATTGCAGTTGTTGGCGTCACTTTTTCTGCAAGCGGACAGTGACCGCGTTCAAGGTCTCTTGAAGGGCGGGATCGACTTGTTTGTTGCAGCCGGCCTTTTGGCATTCGAGCGAGAGCGACCCACGCTTGGGGAGATTTACCGGATCACGGCCAGCGGTGGTAACAAGCAAAAAGAGTTCATGATGCGCCGTGACGAGATTCAGAACCGCGCCGGTAAGCTGATCTTTGAACGCATGGCTTCAACCAACAATGACACACTTACCTCCTATGTGTCGTTGCTTATGACGTCTGGTTTGGACCAGTGGAGCAACCCGGCGATCGACAAGGCCACGCAGGTTTCGGATTTTGATTTTCGGACCATCCGTAAGAAGCCTTTTTCTGTTTTTTTGGTGGTGTCACCAAATATGGTCAAACCAATGGCTGCGCTTATCCGGCTGTTCTTTTCTGATCTGATTTCATCCATGCAGGACAAAGAACCTGGCCCGGACGAGCCGTGGCCGGTCATGATCATGCTGGACGAGTTCAACCGCCTTGGAAAAATGCCGATTGTGACTGACAGCATAGAGACTTTACGTTCCTATAAGGGTCACTTGGCTATCGTCACGCAGACCATTCCAGCGTTGGACGAAATTTATGGTGAGAACACCCGCCGTGCCTTGCAAGGTAACGCGGGCGTTAAACTCTATCTGACGCCATCGGATGAAAAAACCGTTGAGGAATTGAGCAAGGCAGTGGGTAAAACCACGAAGCGGGTTGTCACGCGGTCGCGGTCCATCGGGAAAAACCCGTTCGAAGGGCGCAGCATGTCGGAGCGGACAGAGGAAGTGTCATTGCTGCCCGAAGACGAAGCACGTCGCTTGCCTTTGGATGATATTATCATTGTGGTGGACGCACAGATGCCTATCAGAGCCAAACGCATCAAGTATTACGATGATCCGTTCTTCAAAGGCATCCATTCGGCGCAGAAGGGTGAGTTGCCGTTCCCCGAAACGTCTTTGGACAAGGTTTCTCTTTCGGAGCAGGCGAAGGCTACTGGACCAGCCCCGGAGGCTTCACCGGCGGTCAAAGAGACTGATCGACCCGCAACCCCTATGGACAAGCCGGTGAAGGGCCAAGAGCCTATGCCAGAGAGCCAACCGGCGTCACCGATGGAAAAGCCCGGTAAAGGCCAAGACCCCATGCCAGAGGGCGGAGCTGGTGCAGACGTGTCAGAGAAGGCCGAGCGGGAAGCACCGAAGGCGGTTTCCGTTGGTGCGGCGTCTCATATTCCATCCAAAGGCACGTTGCCCACTTCCAGCCGGAAACGTGCCAAGGCGGTTGTGCAAGCGACCAGAGACTTTGATGATAGACAGAGCCAGCTTGATTTGGCCGTGCAGCAGAGTTTGAACCTACAGGCCCCAACTGCCGCCGACATTGCCGCTATCGAAGACACAGACAAGGCTCTTGCGGCGATTGAAGCCGAGTTCGAGAGCGAAGGGCAGGGGGGCGTGAAGGTTACTGCCGCTGAGTGATCGAGGTCAGCACAAAGCAAAAGGGCCGCTCTATGAGCGGCCCTCAGACTGCTGACAAAGGTAAGAGCCTCTTGAAGTGAGCTGTGCAGCCTTTAGCCATGACGGGTTGCCCCTCACCTGCTAATGATCTCCTAATTGTTGGACGAAGGAGATTTTCATGGATGCTATAGCGATAATTGGTGCGATTGTTGCGGCTACAGTCGCAGGCTGGCTTTCACCTGGCCCAAACATGGTAGCAGTCATGAGCGCATCGCTTACAAATGGCCGACCTCATGGCATTGCCGTTGGAATAGGCATAACCGTAGGTAATTTATTTTGGCTGATTTTGGCCTTATCTGGCGCAACGCTGTTGTTTGAATTGTTTCCAACCGCTGTCACGATGCTGAAACTTGTGGGAGCCAGTTATCTGATTTGGTTAGGCGCGAAGTCTTTGAAGTCGGCGGCTTCGAGCAAGGGTGATTTGAAGCTTTCTGTTGTTGCGGACACTGGATTGAGGGCGTCGGCTAAAACCGGGGCGATTGTTGCTTTGACCAACCCTAAAGCAGCCCTATTTTTTGGGTCTGTATTTGCGACGTTTGTTCCTGCCGACGCATCTTTGGTGTTTTTGGTGGTGATCGCTGTTATTTGCAGTCTCCAAAGCGCTGTTCAGCACGCAGTCACTGCGGCGGTGTTTTCAACCAAACCTGCAGTTAGATTTTTTTCCGAGTTTCAAAGGTGGATCAATGGCATCTTTGGACTCTTGTTCGTTGGAATGGGTGCCTCAGTAGCGGTTTCGACAATGCGAACCCAATAATACTGAGGCCTTCGATTACGCCACTTTTAAATGGTTTGAATTGCTTACTTGATCCGTTGCTTCCCGCCTGATTCAACATTGTCATGTTGAAACGTCCCACTTCCCACCAGACCGAGCTTGAGATGGTCACGCTTGAAAGTTTGGTTCCTGTCGATCACTTGCTGCGCAAGGTGGATGCGGCGATTGATTTTGGCTTCATCCGCGATCTGACTGAGGGGCTGTATTGTCCAGACAATGGCAGACCGCCAATTGCCCCTGAGGTTTTGTTCAAGGCGCTGTTCATTGGATACCTGTTCGGCATTCGCTCTGAACGGCAGTTGATGCGCGAGATCGAAGTGAATGTAGCCTATCGCTGGTTCCTAGGACTGCGCCTGACGGACAAGGTGTTTGACGCGTCCACCTTCAGCCAGAACAGGCGGCGGCGGTTTGACGGCACTGATATTGCCCAGAACATCTTTGACCATATTGTGGAACAGGCCATTGCGCAGGGGCTTGTGGATGGCACTGTTCTTTACACTGACAGCACACATTTGAAGGCTTCGGCCAACAAGGGTCGCTTTGATGTGGAATTGGTTACCAAAAGCCGTGCAGATTATTGGGATGCACTTGATCAAGCTGTGAGTGTGGATCGTGCGGCTCATGGCAAGAAGCCCCTTAAGCCCAAGCCGCGTGAGCCACAGATCAAGGAAACCAAGATCAGCCGCACCGATCCTGATGCGGGATACATGGTGCGTGACGGCAAACCCAAGGGCTTCTTCTACCTTGATCACCGCACCGTGGACAGCAAGCACAACATCATCACCGACACCCACACGACAGCAGGCAATGTGCATGACAGCATTCCCTATCTGGGCAGGTTGGACCGTCAGAAAGAACGGTTCGGTCTGGATATCAAAGCCGTAGGGCTTGATGCTGGCTATGCCAATGCAGCCATTGCCCAAGGATTGGAAGAACGCGATGTATTGGGTGTGACGGGCTACCTGCGCCCTTCGGGCCGCAAAGGCATGATGCGCAAGCGCGCGTTCACATATGATTCTGGCGCGAATGTCTATCGCTGCCCAGAAGACCAAGCCTTGCTCTATGCCACCACGGATCGTGAGGGTTATCGCCACTACAAGAGCGACCCATCCAAATGCAAAGGTTGCCCGTTGTTGGCGTCCTGCACTACCAATCCCAAGGCGCAGAAAACCATCACCCGCCATGTCTGGGCCGATGCAAGAGACCGGACCGATGCGCATCGCCTGACAGACTGGGGAAAACGCCTCAACGCGCGACGAAAAGAAACTGTCGAACGCTCATTCGCCGATGCCAAACAACTCTTCGGACACCGATACGCAAGGTATCGAGGGATCACAGGTGCCAAATGGCAGTGTCTGCTCGCCGCAACCGCCCAGAACATCAAGAAGATCGCGACAGTGATGGACGCAAGAGACAAAACCAGCCCCGCATGAGGTGCTGGAGGACGCTTGCCCTCAAATCCCATCGCCAAATCATCGACCCATAGCAAAACCCCGCCAAAATATGACGGGTTTGTCAGCAGTCTGAGGGCCGCTCTATGAGCGGCCCTTTTGCTGTTTGATGTGTCTTCTACTTTTTTCCGGTCAGCCGGTCAGCACGCTCTTTCAAGCGATGCTGTTGGGCGCCAGTGCCGGTTGGCTGAGGCGCAGGCTTCGCGTCATTCGCTGCTGACTTCTGGCTTCTGCCTGTTTTGCCGATGCCAAGCATATTCCGGCCACGCAACGCGATCAATTCAGCACCGGTTGCCGTGCCAACGCTTGCTCTAGCTTGAGCCTGTTTACCACCGAGCGCCGCCGCCCCAAACTGGTATGCGCCGCCTAACCCGCTGTTAAGTGCAGGCATGACGATGTTGCCTGAGACCGCTCGGACCAAAAATGGCGTTGCAAGGATAAAGCCTTTTGCCATGAAAACCATCATGAAGAACGGAAGGATAGCACCAATATTAGATGCACCGTCAGGACTACCGAGCTCATTAATCAAGGCGTTGGAGACGCCAATGATTGTTGCAAACACGCCTGCAATAAACACAGGGTACATCGCAAAAGAGATGAGTGCCGAAAGCCATCGCGCGAAGTAATCCTTGGTCACTTCAAACAGCGTTAGGAAAATCATGATTGGGGCGAGTCCAAGGAGCAACGCGATCATCAACCGTGAAGCGATGAGGAAGAAGGCGGCTAGGCCGCCCAAGATCGACAACAACACAGTTCCGATGGCACCCATCAAAGCGCCCATCATCCAGTGCATATTGTCACCAATCGCATTCATGTAGAGTCCAAACTGTTCAATGATCCCATCAAATTCCTCTGCAAATGTGCCTGACGGACCAGGGGTTCCTCCCCCTACCGACGCAACAAGGGAACCGGCAATACTGTCAATGCCACTGAGTATTGCCGTGGAAAACGAATTGAATTGAGCCCAGTTCGTTGCAAACACCCCAACTAAGGTTAGCTTCACCGCTAGCCAGAATGCTTGCCTTCCATCCATAGATTTATATTGGAAAACAGCATTGATCAGGACCATCAAGACAACGATTGTCATTGCGACTATTAGAAGGGTACCGACGGTCGCGGCGACAGAACCAAACTGCGTTTCTGCGGCATCGTCCAAGAAGTTGTCGGCAGTTTCGACAAAGAACGTAACAACACTCATTTTCTCGTTTCTCCCCTACCAGTTTCCGACTTCTTCGCAGATTGGTCGAGCCAGCTTGCGATAGTCATTGATTGATCGGGTAAACTCAGAGGTCAAAGACCGAATTTCATGCCTATCTTCGATACCAGCGTAGAGTTCGAGATACTGTTCGACAGCACTATCCCACGAAGGAAACCGTGTTTCACACGAACAATCATTCCGCTCGACCACACTCTCCAGCGCATTGGCGGCGTACAGGCGTTGAATAAGAATGCCCCGGTGGGCTTCACGGAATGGCATGTCTTCCACGATGGCTGGTCGATCTGGCCGGTTTTCACAGAAAGCATAGTCATTGTTGCTATTGGTAGAAACGGACTGCGCCGCCGCCCCACTGGCGACGGCGCTAACAAGTGCTGCAACGATCAATATTGATTTTATCATGCTGCCTTACCATCACTATCGTTTTCCACGACCACTTCCCGTTTGAGGAAAACGGTTACTATCGCCCCGCCAATTTGGATGGGAACGACGCTGACCACTTCATAGCCAGCCGCGCCCCAGTCTTTCAAAGACGCTGCCATAGCGTTAATTTCTTTCTTCGTGCTTGTCCCGAAGGTCAAAACTTCATGTTCAAAATAGATCATTTTCCGTCTCCTTCCTGATCTGTTTCGCCCGGTAGATAGAATTGAGTAATGCCCCGGTTACCTTCATGGCGACCGGCTTGAATAATAACATCAATCGAGCTTTCGATGTATCTTATCATATCTTGGTAAGTCATCGGCACATCTGTTTTCAGTGCCGCGATAGCAAGGCGTTGAACCGCCAACTGGGGCGTTTCAGCGTGGAGCGTTGTCATCGAGCCACCATGCCCCGTGTTGATCGCTTCAAGGAAGGTCAAAGCTTCTTTCCCACGCACCTCGCCAAGAATGATCCGGTCAGGCCGCATTCGAAGGGTGGAGGTCAAAAGAACGTCAGCCATTTGAACCGGCACGTCTCTGTTCGAGATAAGCGTGACCGTGTTTGGCTGCGTTGGGACCAGTTCCGCCGCTTCTTCAATCGTGATCAGCCGTTCGGCCTCGTCAATGTAATTGATGATCTTGCGGCAAGCGACGGTTTTACCAGTCGATGTGCCACCCGAGACAATGACGTTCAGCCGCTTATCGACACAGAATTTAATCGCAGCATCAATGTCACCGGCGAGAACAATCTTGCGAAGTTCTAGATTCCGTTCCTTGCGGTTATTTTCCAGACTGATCTCCTCACCAAAGAGGAATTTGAGCTTAATGTCATCGAGCGACATGGTTGAGAAGAACCGCAAGGCGATGGAATACCCGCCGCGCACGACAGGATCTTGGATCACTTGCGCACGGACAGCCCGCCCATGGTAATCGACGCTGCACGACACAATAGGCTTATCACGGCTGATCTTGGTTTCCGCCGCTGCCGCAATCTGCGTTGCCAGATCACCGATTTGCCGAGTGTCCCAGACGGTATCGAGACGGCTCATAAAGTGATCGCCCTGAAACTCGCCCCAGATCGAGCCATCGGGGTTGATGCAAATTTCGATTGCATCAGCCCTTTTTGCTTCTGGCAGCTTGTCCAGCGTGACTTGGAAATAGTTGCCTGCCATTTAGAAAATCTCCACGTCACGGTCGACCATGACCGTGATGCGCGACCCTTGATCGACATAGATCACAGGACCAATCGCAAGGTAGTCGTTGAGAACAGAGTCTGTGCTATCCGCCAGATCATCCCCAACATCTTCTAGGACTTCTGCGGAAGTATCATTTTCGACCTGCGCTGCGGCTGCACCGGGCAAGGCTGTGATCAAGGAAATCAACGCCGCCGACCCGAAGCGTTCATCGAAGCGGGTATCGACAACGCCGGTCACACCGGAACGGCCGAGTTCATCACCACCGAAAGAGCTGATGACAACCGTTTGGTTATTAGGAAGGATAATCCGGTCCCAAGCCACAGTTACACGTTGCTGCGCTATTTCCACACCGGACTGATACCGGCCAATGAGACGTGATCCACGCGGGATCAGCACACGCGACCCGTCAAAGGAATGCACGTCGTCAGAGATAATGGCACGGATCGGGCCGGGCAGGGTGCTATCTAGCGCCGTTTCGGTGACGGCTTGGATCATTGTGCCTTGAACGACCGTGTTTGCGGGGTTTGCAATCACTTCTGCCTGCGTAACCTGCGTAGGCAGCGCACCATTGGCAACGAAATCCTGAACAGCGCCCAATGTCCGTTCGCTCAATTCGGTATCACCAGCCCCCGAACCACCACCGAAAGCGATAGTCGGGGAAAGAATGCGAGCCTCTTGAAATGCCAGTTCTGCTGCACGACGTTGTTCGAGTTCCGCTATCCGCCGCGCTTCTTCTTCGCGGGCGAGACGTTGGCGTTCAGCTTCCAAGAGTTCGTCTTGAGACGGGCCAAGCGGAGCGGGTGTAGGCGATTGAAGCTGTGCCAATTCGAGGTCCATGCGCAGCCGTTCAAGATCACGGTCGCGGGCTTCCAGTTCATCTTGGAATTGCTGTTGTGCTGCCTCAGACGATGCTTGCAAAGCTGAGATTTGCTCTGTCAAAGCGTTGATAGCGTCAGCCGCCGCCGTGTCTTCTTCAACAACGGGTTCGGGCGCATTTTGTATGGCCTCGATTTGGGCCTGCAAAGCTGCGAGTTGCGCGAGAAGTTCCGCGTTCGGTTCGGCCTGTGTTTCCACAATTTGAACCTCTGGCTCTGGTGGGGCAGGGGGGACGAACGGCGCAATCTCACCAAAGCCGTCGCCCTGGGACTGAAATTCCTCGGGCTGTGCGACGGGCATTGGCGCTTCGGTTTCGGGCTGCAAGGCAACAAAAGCAAGCCCGCCAAGGGCTGCGATGCCGCCGATGCCAGCAATTGCGACTATGGGTGACGGTTTTTTTCTACCGCCAGTGCCGCCGCCCGAATTTTCTAATGCAGCAAGCCGCGCTTTGAGGTCATCTGCTTCACTCATAATTATGTCCCTCCATTGGTGACTTGGATGCAGACAACTTCATCGCCGAGGCGAAGAACCCATTGACCGCTGACACCTGACACGCGCAGGACGCCATCTTCGATTTGCTGAGAATTGACCGTCCGTTCACGTCCGTTGGTAGACCGGAAAATCGCGGGGATTGGTGCGTTTCGTGCGAAACGGAAGTAGGTAAACGTGCCATCGTCCCATACCGATGTTGGGGTGAAAGCTGTCTGACTGCTTGCAGCGTAGTTGTAGTTCGGGGCTTGCTGCGCGACCGCGTTGACACGTTGCACGTTATCTTCGGGGTAACGGAATTGAACGACATAGTATGTCGGTGACGATGCTTCTGTGACGTTGAAGTAATAGCTGCGACGGTTGGTGTAGACCGTGATGTTCGTATGGACACCACGCGCATTGGGTTTCACTGCGAACGCCCGTCCACCAGGAACACCGTCAAGCTGGAAACCTTCCGTATCACCAGCGATGATCGACCGGATTGTCTCACCTTCGCCAAATTCTACCGTGGTAACGTGCGTCAGGCTTACACTGAGACGGTAAACTTGGCCTTCCTGATAGGTGGCCAGTCGAACCCGGCTATCGTTCGGGCCGGATCGTGGTGTGTATTCCGCAAGTGCCGGACCGGCTACAAGAGCCAGCGCCAGCGACAGAATGGTTGGCTTCAATACATTCATCCTAGTTCTCCAATCTGTCTGAGCGGATAGAATATTCTGTGACCGTGAACCCGAATGGGTTGCTCCAAACGTCATCAATGGATCGACGTTCTTCGGGTCTAAATTCGAAGAGCATTGTGGCGGTGAACAAACCGGCTTGGACGCCTTGATTTGAAGTCAGGCGTTTGCGAAGCCGGACCTGCGCACGGTTGACGCCAATGCGGTTGATGCTCAAAACCTCAACTTCGAGACGCGCATTGTCTCCGTAAAGTTCGGGCGGATAGTTCGGGTTGGCGCTGTCCCAAAGCGCCCGCATAGAAGCGAGCGCCGCGCCGTCTGACCTTTCAAGGATGCTCCGAACCCGCACGTCATTGTCGAGCTGGTTGTATGTTTCGCGGTCAGTCACATAACGGAAGGCGACACTTTCGATAATCGCCTGATTTTCCGTTATGCGCTGAGTTTGCACCTGAGCATTAGGCAAAGCCATGCCGGTTTCTGGGTTGAAGGGGACGACAACTGGCTCAGGGTCTACATCGAGAACAGCAACCGCCGCCGCTGACAAGCACCCAATAATTCCAAACGCCATGCCGCCCAGACCGAGCTTTTGCCACAACTGTTCACGACGCCGAGCGCCGTAAATCAGTTCTTCTTCGATGTGTTCCTGTTCAGTAGCCAATGTCTTTTTTCCTTAATCTGCGCTCAAAGTTGGCAGCGTGAAGTCCATGAATTGCTGTTCTTCGGCCAAGGTCGCGGCATCCAGTACGCCAGTCGAACCAGCGCCGACGGTTTGCACGGCTTCCAACTGCCATTGGGCAACCAGAGCGATTGCAAGTTCAGCCGTGACCCGTGTGTTGAGGTCTACGCTGTCCTTGAGTTCTTCCATGTCACCAATCATGCCGACGAGCCTATCCACGCGCTCAAGCGATTGTCCGGCGTCCTCATAGCTATTCTGCGCCGCCGCGGACATGACCGCGCCAGTCGTCGCCTGTTGGGCCGCACGTTCAGCACCGGCAACGCCGCTGTTTGCCATTTCTGACAATGTGTCTTCATCGAAACCGGCATCGGCCAACACGCGCGTCATTTGCGTCTGAATTTCACCGGATCCACTTCCGGCAAGCTGGGACCAGTCGCCGTTCTGGATCGCGTCGATGGTGCCCATAATGTCACCAAATTCTTGATCGAGCAGGCCGTTCAGTTCGTCTTCGAACTGCGTCGTGATGATTTCAGGAAGATCCATCAGGCCTGTCAGCGCGGCATAGGTATCCTGTAGTTGGGCGTATTGCTCGCGCAACGTCTCCAACTGTGCCACAGCTTGGCGCAACTGTTCGTTTTGCAGAACTTCGTCTTCAATCATCTGGCGAAGCTGTTGAATTTCTTGTGCGATGTTCTGCGTATCAACCGTTGGGACGCCCTGCGCATAGGCCGCGCCGCCCCCCATAAGGCTGGGCGCGGCAACGAATGCGGCTGTGCCGATCATGCTTGCAATGATTGTTTGACGCAGAAACGCACGGGGTTGGGTGAATTTTTCCATTAGTCGAGTTCCTCCAATGTGAAGTCCATAAATTGTTGCTCTCTGAGTTGAGCCGCAGCCATAGCCATTTCAGCATCACTCAGAGGACGTGTGCGGGCAGCTTTGAGACGGGTCAGCACGGACACCAACCTGACCAGTTCGGCCCGCGCATAGGTATTCAGAGCCATCAACTCTTGAATGTCTTCGGTCTGGCCGATCCGCTGCACGATATTGCGAATGCGAAGGGCCGCAGCTTCTACGTTCTGCATCGAGCTATTAGCGTAGAAACTCGCACCACTGCCCGTAATGGACAGGTTGGAGTTCGCCAACAACGCAGGGTCGATGGTTCCCAAAGCATCAATCCCACCAACGCGGGTCAGATATTCGTTATATTTCTGGGGGATCACCTGCACATAATGCTGGGTTTCTTGGAAAGGCGGAACACCACCGTAGTTTTGGACGTTGCCCGGTCCAGCGTTATAGGCAGCAAGCGCGTGGATGATGTTGCCATCAAACATACGAAGCATCTGCGCGAGATACCGTGCGCCGCCTTCAACCTGCAAATACGGGCTGTCATAGTAAGCGGGGTAGATACCCAGATCACCCGCCGTAGGTGGCATAATCTGGGTTAGGCCGAACGCGCCCACTGGCGACCGCGCGCCGATGGTAAACCGGCTTTCCTGCCAGATCAGAGCTTGCAAAAGACAACGCCATTGTACGACCGAAAGACCTGCCTGATTGACGCCGTTCAATCCGTGCGTTTCCTGTGCCACACGGATGATAAGCTGTTCGATGTTCAGGTTTGCGTCCCCAAACATTTGATTCCCAGCAGGGTTGGTGTCGGTCGGTGAGTAAAGGGCGTCAGCAGATTGTTCTGGTAATGCGCCGTCTTCGAGACCTTGAACCATTGCAGGAATATTCTGCCCACCAAAACTGGATTGTGCGTCGAGGATGTTCTGCAGCACTTCAAGCTGTTCGGCTTCAATTTCCGCGATGGCCTCGGCGGTCGAAAGACGTTCGGCCTGTGTCGCAAGATCAGCCTCACGCCGCAGGTTGGCGGCTTCGTTGCGAATGATCAGGCCCCCATCAACCGTTGGCACACCTTGAGCGAACGATGATGTTGCCCAGATTAGGCAAAGAGCCGTTGTTGATAGGGTAGGGCGCATCACTGGCCCCCCGGTCCACCCAGAGGGGTGAAGTTGCAATCGTCAACGGGTGCAGTCGAAGTAGACAAGCGCCCACCGGATTGCGGCAAAAAGCTCATTGAATTGGCCGAACGTGTGACCACATCAGAAGTGTTGTCGAAGCAATTTGCCGTTAAGCCTTGATACTCACCACACGCTGACAGCGATGCGAGGCCGAGAAGCAATAATACAGTTCTTGTCATTTGACTCTCCAAAAGTCTGGACGTTGGCGGTAATCGGCACCCACCAACTGTTCTCCTTTTTTCATCCCGCCGAGGATTGTTAGCAGCGGCCCAAGGGCGCTCAGATCAGCATTGACAACAACTGACCCTTGATCGTCTCTCACAAGCCCCAGGCGCGACGCGCTTGGAGTTGTGAGCATCACATCAAGTTCCTTGTCTTCGAGGCTCAGGAGGTCATAGTCAGCCGCCTTCGCTTTAGAATTGGGAAGCAAGATTTGCGTCGGCACCGCTTGCAAAATGGTCTCTGCAACGCCGGTCTTTTTGAGTTGGCTTGGGAATTGGGTCATCATCACAACGACCGCATTCTGTTTCCGCACGGAAAAGAGCCAGCTTTCCAGTTTTTCGCGAAAGTAATGGTTGTCGAGCGACTTCCATGTTTCATCCACGATGATCAGGGTTGGCTTGAGGTCTTTCATGGTCCGTTCCACACGGCGGAACAGATACGAAAGCACAGCCATGCGTTCGCGTTCACTGGAATCGTCCAAAATGCCTGTTAGATCGAAGCCAACAAAATCGCCATCCAGCGAAAAGCTGTCTTCAAGGTTCTGGCCGAAAATCCAACCGTAACGTCCGTCAGCAGCCCATTCACGCGCCCGCTGTTGCAAGTCGCCATCATCATCGGTTGCCGCGAACAGAGACGCCAGATCATCCCAATTCCGCAAGGACGGATCGGCGGCTTCGGCGTTCTGGCGGATCACCTCCTGGATTTTGGTGCGTTGCAGGGGCGTGTATGACTTATCATCGCGGCTAAACAAAGACATAAGCCATTCGTTCATCCACGCCTGACCTTCAACATCCGTCTCGGTCCACAGCGGGTTCAAACCTGTTGGTTCGCCCGCATTGATCGAAGAATATGTGCCGCCGTTTGCGCGGACGGCCATTTCCATACCGAGGCGGTAGTCAAAGACGAAGACCCGCGCACCGGCCCGCCGAGCAAGCGTGGCAAGGAAAGCCGACAAGACCGACTTACCGGCACCCTGCCGACCAAAGATCAGCGTGTGACCGCCCGTAGGTTCCGCGTCAGGTGAGCCCTTTTCGTGATAGTTGAACCAAAAGCCGGAGCGTTCGGGCGTGGGGAGCATTGTGATCGGGACGCCCCAAGGCACGTTATCGCCGGTTTTCCCCAACGGGGTGCGGTGAAACGCTGCAAATGACGCGAAGTTCTTACTCGTCACGATTGCCTTGCGGCTGCGCTTGACCGAGTTGCCGGGGTGCTGGGCAAAGTAGTGGGTCCGCAACGCGAAGCCTTCTTTGATGATTTTCATACCCTGCGTTAGCGCACTACTGCGTATCTCCGCCGTGAAGTCATCCAGTTCAGGAACAGAATTGGCAAAGAGCGTCACCGACATATGGTGATCGCCAAAGCTGAGACGGCCACTGAGAAGTTCATCACGCGCGGCGGCGAGTTGTTCATATTGCGTCACGGCGCCATCATCGGTGGTTTGCATCAAGCGCATCTGACGCTTGATACGATCATCCATCGTATTGCTGTTTACTGGCGTGAAAGAATGCGTGATCACCATGTCGATAGGCAGATTGAGTTCGTCGAACATCGTGCACGGCGTTCTCTCGGAATAATCTTTGATCGCTAATGTTGTGCCGATTTTCTTACCGACCGAACCGCCAGTCAGTTCAAAGCTATCGCCCTTGAATGTGACCCGAGTATTGGCGACAGCATCCGCAACCACACCGTATTTTGTGCCGAGGTAGAGCGGGGTTTCTTCGCCGGTGTTGAGACTGCCAAGGAAGCCCAACAGTTCGCCGCTTTCCGCGTTCAGCAGACGCGGTTGCATGTCTACGAATGTGGTGCTGATAAAGCCAACAGCCTCGCGCAGCGCGCGCATACGTTTCGCAGTTTCTTCGCGCAAAACCTCAATGGATTTCTTTGGCGAGAACGGCACCTTCTTCGCAGTTGTGGGCCGGTGCATGATTGTCAGCGTGAGGGTCTTATCCCGCATTCCGGCATTTTCCAGAAAGTCACGCCACTGTTCATCGACCGCCGCCGCAAAGCTATCACCCTCAATAGGCTTCATTGTGGGATCAATGGGCTTGGAAACCTTGTGAACATAATATGCAAACTGGTGGCCGCTATCGGAAACGATTTGCGCAAACAGATCACGCACCTTGTCCAGTTCGTCGTCGTCTTTGGTGTAGCTGTTGATGCCATCGAGACGGATGCACTGAAACAGTTCATTGCCGCGTGTGCGAACCGTTTGATCGTCTACCAGACTGACATAGGGAAGCATCTGTGCGAGGTGTTTTTCCTTCGCAACCCAATGGGGCAACAGCGATGCAGCGTCAAAGCCATCTTCAAGGCGCATAGCTATCTCCATCGTGGATTTTGCGGTTGGTCGTGGGTGGCGTTTCCTGCAAGGTCGTCACAACCACGTCCAAGAAATTCGGGTCCCAATCTGCGGCTTTACGCAGAGCGGGGTAGGCGGCCACGGCAAGAACCGCGACCACCCAATGTTGTGTCCACAGAAACACCAGAACGCCGCCGAACAACCACACCATCGCATACATAACGGGCAAGCCGAGTAGTTTCGGCTGTCTGAGCAGTCCTTTGAAAAGTGGCACTTGTGCAGCCATTCCTAGTGTTCCTTATGTGGTCCAGATTGCAGCGACGATTGTTGGTGCGGCTGCGATGCCTGCGATCCCGATGATCACCCAAAGGGCTTGACGGAAATCGAGGATGCCAAAGAGCCACGACAAGAACACACCGATCAGAGCCAGTGTGCCGATCACGATACCGAGCGGGCCGGTAATCGCATCGACGATGCCTTGCAGAACACTTTGGACAGGTGAGAGGTCGATGGATTGCGCTAATGCCGGTTGTGCCAGCATCAGGAATACACCGATCAGTGTCACCACGTTGGTCGTATTTGGCCTCATGAGTTTTCTCCTTCTAGCCGGTTAAACACAGCCAGCACCCTGCTGACGTGATTTTGGGTTTCCCGATAAGGCGGGATACCGTTGTTGCGCGTCACAGCATCGGGGCCAGCGTTGTATGCAGCCAATGCCAATCGCGCATCCCCGAATTGGACCAGCATCATGAGAAGATACCGGGCCGACCCGTCGAGATTCTGTTGCCAATTGTGGGGATCGACGTTCAGGTCCCGCGCTGTCTCAGGCATGAGTTGCCCAAGGCCTATTGCGCCGACCTGACTCCGAGCGCCGACGTTGTAGGCACTCTCGATTTCAATGTTTGCTCGGAACATTAAACGCCATTCAGTCACCGTAAGCCCAGCACGACGCAGGGCAGGGTGGCTTGCGTAGCGCATAGCTGTTGCGTCGATTGCTTGAAGAATTTCAGGGCGTGGCACAGCGGTCGTTGGTGCAACAGAGGCAACGCGGAAGTCGCCATCTGCTGTCTCACTATCAACAGCGGTGCCTTGACCGAAAAATTGCAGCCCTTCGGCAGCTGAACCTTGGCCGACACCATCATTGTAATTTCGTGCAAAATTGTCTTGCGCAGTAGACTCACTCAGTGAGCCGTCGCCGTTCATTACAAGCACCATGCCCTGCGCAAGAGCAGGGGTGCTGGCGAGTGTTAAAGCAGCAAGACTAGCTGTCGCTACTCTCGATAGGCGTTTCTGGCAGGGCGTGCAGCGTGCGACCACCTTCAAGCATCGGAATGTTGACTTGTGTGAAGCCCATGCTTTCGAGGAACGAGATAAGGCCGTTGGCTGTCTTAAAGGTACGGACTGCAATTTCGTCGTCGTCGCCGAGCTTTTTGCGGGCTGGGACGAGCAGCTTTTCGTAAGTGCGTTCCTTGTTGACGACGCGGATAATCCAGATGCCGTACCAAACCGCAGCTTTCTTTGTAGCTTTGGTTTTGCACACAACCTCTGCTTGATAACCGCTGTCAACAAGGGTCTTGAAATGTGTTTCTGTGACCACATTAGGGGCTTCTTTGTTTATGTTTGTCGCCACGATCTGCGTCACCTCCATGGTCAGCAGCAGTGGCACCCTTCTCAGGTACCACCGCAATACAATCTTATAAGATCAGCATCAAGTTATAATATTGTCACTCGATGAAAGTCTCTCTATAAACTACCTTTAAGCAGCAGGATGAATTTTTCCAAGTATCTTAGGGGCACAAGCATCATGTCTAAGTCGAAGAAAGAGACATACACTGTTATAATGTGGTTTGTTTTTATGGCCCATTCGGCGCAAGCCGAGACGTGTTTGGCACCGTCCAGACCATTTGTACCGAGCGATCCGGCCTCCACGCGTGAATATGAAGACCTTATCCGACAAGATTTCGAGCACTACATCACAAATATTCAAGACTATTTTCGATGCATGGAGGGTGAACGGGCGAGGGCGTTCACGGAAGCGCAGGAAGTCAGTCAGGAATATGGGCGCTTCGTTCAGCAAGTGGCGAATTGAGGCGATACCTACCAGTTGACTTGATTTGCACCTGCATTGCGGTACCTCATGCGAGTGTGGAGGTCTTTTGCTACAGTTGGACGTACACAAGAAATCCCGCGAAAATCACTTCAAAATATGCCGAGTTGGCGCAGTTTCTTAATGATGAGACTACACATTGAATTGAATCAAATCTTAGCGCATTCCATGTTTGAAACCGTGGCAAGTTCCTCAACTACGATGCTGGTAATAGAAAGCTGAAATTATGAGCCTCTGCATCCGTACCCCGAATGATCGCATATTCCATACCTGACGCTTCAGCCATTTGCTCGGCGTACTCGCGTTTGGCCTGTACAATGGGATCGTCGATCATATTATCACCTTTAACCTCAACGATCACGTAAGTCCCGTCGTCTTTTTCGAATAGGAAATCGGGATAATAGCTTCGGACCATCCTTGACTCCGGATCGACGTACTGGATGAAGAACTCCGACTGGCCGTGGGTAAGCATCCCGGTGAAGTACAGTTTCTTGACGGCTCCTTCTCGGATCAAATCCCAAAAGAGCGTCTGTTCTGGCCGCGAGTCAAAGGCATATGTATCAAGGTGAAACGATTTCGAGGAAACAAGCTCATCTTCGACATCGTCATCTCTCACCACAAGCTTTGGATCAGCCATTACGGAGTATGAGCCGTTCTCCGGCAATCGCACGAGTTCGACTTCATGTTCTTCTTTGATCTCGTGTTGCTCCAAATCATACAAGAGGCCAAAGAGACGCGGGATCACCACGTCGTAGAGCAATTCGTTATATTCATTGATCGCGTCGAGGATGTTCTGAATGCCTTCACCAGTGGACTGAAGGATCGCCTCGATTTCCAACGGGCTGCGCCCCAAATACCTCGCGACTTCGGAAACAAGCATGATCTCCGAGAACTCGACTTTCTGCCTCAGTTCCGTTCGGTCGATGGTCTTGGAGGAAGCCGTTTTGAATTGCCCCGGATTTACCGGAGACCTATAGCTTCATTTCACGCGACCATATCGAGCACGTCGTGCTGTGCATAGAAGTTCTGTTCAGCCTCTGCTGGCGGGATGTTTCCGATGGGACCAAGTAGACGCCGGTTGTTGAACCAATCGACCCAGCCGAGGGTGGCCAGTTCCAGATCCTGCATGTTGCGCCACGGTCCTTGGCGATGGACCAGCTCTGTTTTGTAGAGACCGTTAATTGTCTCAGCGAGGGCGTTATCATAGGAATCCCCGACGCTGCCTACCGACGGTTCGATGCCAGCCTCAGCCAAACGCTCGGTGTAACGAATGGACAAATATTGACCGCCGCGATCCGAATGGTGAACCAATCCACTTTTCTGGACCGGCCGTCGGTCATGCAGGGCCTGCTCCAAAGCATCGAGAACAAAGTCCGTTTTGGCGGATCGTGAGACCCGCCATCCGACGATGCGATCAGCAAACGTATCGATGACGAAGGCCACATAGACAAAGCCCTGCCACGTCGACACATACGTAAAATCGCTGACCCAGAGAAGGTTCGGAGCTGGTGCTCGGAACACGCGGTTCACCTTGTCACGCGGACAAGGCGCTGACGTGTCAGGCACGGTTGTTTTGACCACCTTGCCCCGCACAGCCCCACGGATGCCAATCTGTTTCATCAACCGTTGCACCGTGCATCTTGCAACCTCAAAGCCCTCACGTTTCAACTGATGCCAGGCCTTGCGCACCCCGTAGACCTGATAATTCTCATCCCAGACACGTTTGATCTCCGGGCGCAGCTCTGTATCCCGCTGATACCGGGCAGAAGCTTTGGCCGGATCAGCGAGGCATGCCAGACGATGGTAATAAGTTGACGGCGCAATCGGCAACACCCTGCAGATTGACTCGACACCGTAAACAGCCCTTTGATCATCAATGAAGCCGATCATCGCTTGAGTGGGCGGTCGAGTTCCGCCTGCGCAAAATAAGCTGATGCCTTGCGGAGAATTTCATTCGCTTGGCGCAGCTCACGGTTTTCCCGTTCCAGCGTCTTGATGCGATCACGCTCTTCGGTTGTCACTCCGTCGCGCATGCCGCTGTCCTTCTCAGCCTGCTTGACCCATCCGCTCAAGGTTTGGGGAATACAGCCGATCTTGGGTGCAATGGCCGCGATCGCGCCCGCCTGCGTTTCGTAGGAGCCTTGATGCTCGAACACCATTCGGACCGCGCGAGCGCGGACCTCTGGCGAGTAGCGATTTGCCATTTTGCTTTTTGTCATAACCATCATCCTTACTTAAGTTGATGGTCTCCGACAAACTCGGGGCGATTTATTTTACCAATCTGAGAGGGTTCGATGCCGCTTTGTACGGTCTCGAGAAGGTTGTACTTCCCGGTCAGCATCTGCCAAGCACTCTTATCAGCGCGATTGATGCCAAGCTCCTGATTTGGAGCCAGTTCCTTCTCGATCAGCTCAAAAGAACGGCGAACGCGTTGCAGCTTGATCCTCTCGACCGGTTCCTTGACTAAGATGTCATACCGCTGTTTGTGGCTGTTTGCATTGTTCAGGTCGTCCGCAGAAAGCCTGAAGTTTTGGCTGAGCTCGTCATTCAAGATCTGAAGGTTCTCAGCGGACAGATATACGTGGGCTGTGTGTTGGGTTTCGCCGATTGAACGGAAACAGCGCATCGTGGCCTGAAGAACAAAGACCTTCGACTTCGGGGTGCGAAACATCGCCATGCCTTTGAACTCTTTTAGGGTCAGGACTCATAACCAAAAGATGACGGTTGCGGCGAGGGCGATTGCGGAGAGGAAGACCTTTGGGCAGCGGTCATAACGGGTTGAGACACGTCGCCAGTCTTTGAGCCTGCCGAACATCCTTTCGATGCGGTTGCGGCGTTTGTATCGTCGCTTGTCATACTTGACGGTCTTCTTGCGCGATTTGCGTCCCGGGATGCAGGGCTTTGCACCCTTATTTACAAGGGTTTCGCGGAACCAATCAGCATCATACCCTCGATCAGCGAGAAGCCATTCGGCTTTTGGCAGGCCATTCATCAAAGCCGCAGCGCCAGTATAGTCGCTGACTTGACCTGCAGTGATAAACAAGCGGACTGGGCGACCGCTGGTGTCAGTGACAGCATGCAACTTGGTGTTCATTCCGCCCTTGGTCAGCCCGATTAGGCGTCCTCGCCCCCCTTTTTTAACCGTAGGCTGGATGCAGTACGATGTGCCTTGAGGTAGGTGGCGTCGATTGAGATGGTATTGTTGTCGGGGGCCTGCTCGGCCAGTCCCATCATGATCCGGGCAAACACGCCCATATCACTCCAACGCTTCCAGCGATTATACAGCGTCTTTGGTGGGCCATACTCGGCTGGTGCGTCACACCACCTTAACCCATTGCGATTGATGAAGATAATGCCGCTCAGGACACGACAGTCATCCACGCGGGCACGACCTCGGCTCTTTGGAAAGTAAGGCCGGAGACGCTGCATTTGCGCCTCCGTAAGCCAGTATAAGTTGCTCATGACATCCCCCAAGATTGGGGATCATGAATCATGACAACGCGACAACCTCAATCAATTAATGGGTCCTGACCCTAGCCGTTGGTACAGAAAGTATTGCTGATCAAATTGGTCGAGAAGATTGAAACTGCGCTTTAACCTCGTGAACTCGCTATGATCCTTTAAGACGCGAAGGCATAGAGAATGAAAAGTACCAATGTACATCTCGTTGACGTTGAAACTAAGCCCAGCGGACAGCAATCGGTTTGAAATTCGGGTTGTTAGCTCTTGTGCCGCTTTTTCTGTGAAAGTTACGACTAGAAGGGTTTCTGCCGTAGCCTTTCCGGCCTCTATCAACGCCACGACGCGCTCAACAAGTGTAAAGGTTTTACCTGAGCCAGGGCCTGCGATAATCAACACTGGACCATCAAAGTGCTCGATAGCCTTTTTCTGGCTAAGATTGGCTGATGAATTCAAAATACTTTTCTCTCAATGACTATTTTTTCTGTGCTACTGTGGACCTGTCTTGATCGTTTAACAACGTAGCACTGCGACACTATGTTGAAGCCTGTCTAACAGAATGATCCGAAGAAGCAGTTCTCTCTTTGCTGGGCAAACGAGCCATCATGTTCATTGTTGCTAAAACGACCCTTTTTGCGGCACTTTTTTGCCTTCCGCCAAGTCATTGATTTCTTTTGAGGTGGACTGCCGCAAAAACCTGATGCACAAAGCTTTCATGAAAATCGGCTATGCACGCGTGTCTACAGACGAACAGAACCTTGATCTACAGATCGAGGCGCTGACTGAAGCCGGGTGCGGTCGCATCGTCACTGACAAGGCGCAGAGCGGAGCGACGGTGGCAGAGACCCGGAGAGGTTTTTCCGAGGCGATGGATCTGTTGGGCGAAGGCGATACTTTGGTTGTCTGGAAGCTGGACAGGGTAGGGCGGTCTATTGCGGACCTGATTTCA
>NZ_JAXHCA010000001.1:0-600 GCF_042466275.1 Sulfitobacter sp. R86518 | reverse complement strand
TGCCTCCGAGCTGCTGCCATCGAGCGTAACGGTGGCGGCGGCGGCGACCTCCTGATCCGGACCCGCCGCTGCGGTGGGTGCGGTATTGGCCGGGGCGGTGACGGTCACGGTGACGCTGTCGGCGGTTGAGGGATCGATCCCGTCATTGACCACCAGATCAAAGGTCAGCACCAGATCGGCGGCGCCCACGGCAAGGCTCGGGGCGGTAAAGCTGGGGCTGGCGCTGGTGTCCCCGGTGAGGGTGACAGCGGTGCCGCTGGTCTGGGTCCAGGCAAAGCTCAGGGTCTGTCCGGCATCATTTGCCTCCGAGCTGCTGCCATCGAGCGTGACGGTGGCGGCGGCGGCGACCTCCTGATCCGGGCCCGCCGCTGCGGTGGGTGCGGTATTGGCCGGGGCGGTGACGGTCACGGTGACGCTGTCGGCGGTTGAGGGATCGATCCCGTCATTGACCACCAGATCAAAGGTCAGCACCAGATCGGCGGCGCCCACGGCAAGGCTCGGGGCGGTAAAGCTGGGGCTGGCGCTGGTGTCCCCGGTGAGGGTGACAGCGGTGCCGCTGGTCTGGGTCCAGGCAAAGCTCAGGGTCTGTCCGGCATCATT